>NZ_JQLW01000007.1 GCF_000744415.1 Ghiorsea bivora | reverse complement strand
ATAGTGTCTTGAAGATTGACTCTCCAATGCCATCGTAATATCACGCAGGCTTTTACGCTCTCCAAGATGACCTGTGAGCAATGCAACAAACTGCGACCATCTCGGCAAGGCATCCCTTCTGCGCTTGCCATCATGAGCTTTGCTCAATGAATCAAATTTATGTCTAGGTAGTAATTTTAGAACTTGAGACAAAACTGTGTTATGATGTGCCATGGTCTGATTTTCCTTTTATTACAATGGTTTGTGTGGTGCAACCATGATAACATATAAGAAAAGTCAGACCTACTTCTTTTTTATAAGTGGGACAGCAGTGGGATCTACCCCTTTTCTAGAAGAGTTACACACGGTGGGAGTAGGGAGTAAACATGAAGGTGAAATTTCTGATAGCAGGTGGCACAATCTGCAAGCAATACAATGAACTTACGGGCAAGCTTGAGTTTCAGAAATCGTTTGTGCCTGAGATGTTATTGCGAGGTAGGTGTCAGCTGGAGTATAACACTGAGGTGTTGATGCTTAAAGATAGCTTGGATATGACAGCAAGTGACCGCGAGGTGATTCTTGCAGCATGTCAGTTATCTGAAACCTCGCGTATGATTATTTCCCACGGCACTGATAGCATGGTGGAAACGGCATCTTTATTGGGGCGAAAGTTGACCGATAAAACAGTGGTTTTGGTCGGGGCAATGATCCCTTATTCCGTCAATCATTCGGATGCCTTCTTTAATCTCGGTTGTGCAGTTACGGCGGTTCAACTACTGGACAATGGTGTTTATGTGGCGATGAATGGTGAGGTCTTCGGCTGGGATAATGTACAGAAAGATTGTACGCAAGGCATATTTCAGAAAAACTAAACTCTTGCCTTCTACGTTTTAGCGTCACAAGTTCTACGCCTTTAATGCTAGCCTTTGTCCTAGATACAACCTGGGTCTTTATGATTTGCTAGCCTCTTAGCTTCAGTTATGCTCAGCTCATGCCAACTCGGATCAAGCCAAGCCTTCCCATTCATGATGTTTTGCCAGCCATCAAAGACAAATTAACCACGTGTAATCGTCTTGTGTTGCAAGCGCCACCGGGCGCAGGGAAAACCACCGTCGTACCCATCACCTTGCTTGACCAGAGCTGGTTGGGTGACAAACAGATGATTATGCTCGAACCTCGCCGACTTGCTGCGCGCAATGCAGCGGCGCGCATGGCATTTTTACTCGGTGAACAAGTCGGAGAAACCGTGGGTTACCAGATTCGTCAGGATCATTGTTTTGGTAAACACACAAAAATACTGGTGGTCACCGAAGGTATTTTAACGCGCAAATTACAGGCTGACCCAGAGCTTAAAAAAACGGCACTGGTTATTTTTGATGAATTTCATGAACGCAGTCTGCATGCAGATTTATCACTGGCACTGTGTTTGCAAAGTCAGCAGATTTTACGCGAAGATTTAAAAATTCTGGTGATGTCGGCAACGCTGAATACCCATGCTGTGGCGACACTGCTGGATCATGCACCTATCATTCAAAGCCAAGGTCGCAGCTTTCCTGTTGAGAATAGATATTTGGCTCAAGTGATGCGTCAGCACCACGTTAAACCACAGCAGCAATTGATGATTCATTTGAGCAATGCAGTCCATACATTTATCCATGAACATCAGGGCAACTGTTTGGTTTTTCTACCGGGTATCAAAGAAATTAACCAGCTGTCCAGACAGATTAAATCAGTCCTTGATAAGGCATCAATAAACAACATTTTAATCGCACCGTTACATGGTAGTTTAAACAAACAGCAGCAGGATTTGGCTATCATTTCTCCCAGTGATGGGCGGCGAAAAATTGTTTTAGCTACCAATATCGCAGAAACCAGCCTCACCATTGAAGGTATTAGCTGTGTGATTGATTCAGGGCTAGAGCGTATGCTGGATTATAGCCCTGCCTCGGGCATGAATCGGCTTAACACCCAGTCAATTTCACAAGACTCAGCCGTGCAACGCAGTGGGCGCGCGGGACGATTATCCGCAGGTGTTTGTTACCGTATGTGGACGGCAGAGCAGCAATCCCATCTCGCCAAACATGCACCGGCTGAAATTTTACACAGCGATTTGTCACCTTTGCTACTCGAACTTGCCAACTGGGGCGTGACTGACGTTCATGAATTGCAGTGGATGGACTTACCGCCAACTGCAGCTATAGAACAGGCAAAAACATTGCTGCAACAACTTGGCGCGATTGATGAGCAGGGTAACATGACAAGGCATGGCGGTGACATGCTGAAACTGGGCACACATCCACGCTTAGCGCATATGATGCTGTCTGCACTTCAACTTGATCAGGCTTATCATGCCTGCTTGATTGCCAGCCTGCTCACCGAGAAAGATATATTTAAAGCTGGCGTTGATAAAAGTGTCGATATTCATGATAGAATTCATATTTTGGTACAGGGCAGATCAAATCAAAGTGATGTTGGTAAGCAGAAGGGCATAGATAACCAGCAATGCAAACGTATTTTACAAACTGCCGATGATTTTTTTAGGCGTGTTAAACAATGCACGACAAGCCCTTTAAATAAAGACAGACCAGATGCGAATTATAGCGGCGTGCTTCTGGCTTATGCTTACCCCGACAGAATTGCCAAACAACGCAATGCCAATCAAGCACGTTATTTGCTCAGTAACGGCAAAGGTGCGGTTATTCCACCCTTTTTGCAGCAACATTTGCATGAATATTTGGTGGTCGCCAACCTTGATGCGAAACAGGGCGAAGCCTGTATTTATCTGGCGGCAGATATTAGCGCAGAACAATTGCAGGCATATTTTAGTGAGCATATTCAGCGCGAAGAACATGTTGAATGGAATGAAAGCGCACAACGCGCCGAAGTGAAACAGACCAGCCGCATGGATAAAATTATTCTTCAGGAATCCATCCAACATGATGTGAAAAACACGGCAACACAAGCTGCGGTACAACAGTGCCTGATGTTGGCGATCAAAAGTAGGGGGCTAGACTGCCTCAACTGGAGTGCGAAGGCAGTTAGCCTAAAACAACGTGTGTTATTTATGAATCACCATCTTCAAAATAACGCAGCATTAAAAAAACAGTTCACTGAGCCTCTTCCAGATTTTTCAGAGCAGGCGCTTATCGACACCCTAGATGAATGGTTGCAACCCCACTTAAACCATGAAAACAGCCTCAAGCAATGTTTCAAACTGGATATGTATAACTTGCTTCTCAATCAGCTCAGTTGGGAGCAACAGCAACAAATCAAGCAGCTAGCGCCAGAGCGAATCGACGTACCCAGCGGTTCCTCAGTGAATATTGATTACAGCGACCCTGTGCAACCCATCCTTGCCGTCAGGCTGCAGGAAGTGTTTGGTTTATACGATACGCCCACCTTGTTCAATGGTCAGTGCAAACTGATGATGCATTTATTATCACCCGCGCGTAAACCCATGCAGATTACACAAGATTTAAACAGCTTTTGGAGAACCACTTATCACGATGTGAAAAAAGAACTGCGTGGGAAATACAAACGCCACTACTGGCCGGATGACCCATTCACCGCACAGGCAACCAGCAAAACCAAAAAACAGATGAATCGTGGATAGGAAAACCGTAACACGCGGAGAAGGGGTAGATATTCCTTTTCAGAATGAAATATTCTGTCCCCAGAACTGTCTATAAGCTCTGACTGAAGGCTCAGTAATTTTAAGATAAAAAAAGGGAGCCAGTGGCTCCCTGCTGTGTGATAACCAGCCTATTATTGAGCTGCTTTTTTGGCTTTCTTAGCAGCCTTCTTCTCTTTTGGAGTCTTGGCCGCCTCTTTCTTGCCTTCGCGATTACTTTTCTGTTCTTTACCCATGTTGTTTGCTCCTGGTGGCCTTAAGCTATAGTCAACAGATCACGGCATAGCCACTAATCTGTTGATCATTGATGTGAGATTCTCTGCCAGCCAAACATATTGAATGACCATATCTTCCCATCCCCAATATAGTACGCCTTTTGTCCGGTATAGCTATTCATTGCCCGAAGTCGACGCAATGCTTAAAAGATTTCCCCTCCTTCCCCAGCAATAAATTCAAGCTTCTGGACCTTCCCCTGGGGACGGCAGCTCCTTAAACGCGCGATTCTGCTACTGAAATAGTACTTCTAAGCCTGAAATTAGACCTTTTTTAGAACCTAACACTTTGCTGTGTAATCACTTAGCTTGCTACGACCCCGAAGATTCAATGAATACAATGATAGACCTGCCCCCCTGTACCTCAACTTAAAATGTTGGTTTGCTAGAGAGGTATAGAATAAAACTGTGGTGATTAACAGTCAGCTTGGATGATGGATTTTAGGATGCGTTTTATAATATTGGGTAAAGCTTGGTCCATTGTCTGAGAGGCTGCTTCGGAGGTTCTATAATTTGAGTTTTGACCTTGCATGCAAGGGCAGTAGTGAGTCATCAAGGTAGGGCTGCACCAATGATTCTACATCATGCCAGCTATAGTCCTGACAGGTCATGTTCAAAGAGGTGGTGTTTTCAGATGCTAAGCACAGAGTTGAAAACAGCACCAGAACTACAATAGCGACAACCTTTTTCATAAGGCAACTCTGAACAACCAGCCTTTTCAGAATCTAAAGGCGGGAAAGTTTAGAAACGATGGGGTTTAGCCTACAAATTCCTGCGAACCCCCTTGTTTGATACAGAATACGGTGGTTTTCCCGTATTCTGCATAGTTTTATCCTGTAGAAAGCAGCTTTTGACTGCGCAAAAGATTGGTGAACCCTAAAAGCATATAAAGCCTGTTTTTGTTTTTATCCAACCCATGGTACCGCACCTTGCTGTATCCAAAGAAACATTTCACCCAAAACCATGACATGAAGCTTCTAACACGCCGTCGTAGGCAGTTGGTAAATGAGCGAGCGATGGTCACAGATCTCATGTATGGTAACATTCAAAGCATTGCGCCTGGCTTGATTGAGTTGACTGGAAGCATCAGCAATCAATGGTTTCTTAACTTTCTCACCAGCAAACCAAGCTTTGATCAATTGATGCGGATGCACAGTCGTAGTATCCAAAAAATTAAAGGTGTGGGCAAGGTCTATTTCGAGTTGATTCGGCGTTGGCAAAAGTCTGCAATACTTTCTACCGATGTGATGATGATGGGTGATATGGTCATTGAGGATGCGCAGCGCATATTAGGGAAGTTCTGAACAAGTCATGAACGTATATATTGTATCCAGTACACCCAAACTCTGCGTTGTGAGTTTGAGCAATAGCCTTGCTATTCCATGCAACTCACGCCTTGATTTTGTATGCCCTGAAATACAATCTACTGCATCCAGACTTATTCAGAACTTCCTTAGCATTAGGAGCCAATATCAAACGCCTTGAAAAACAATTGGATGATTTGTTGCCACAATCACAACTCGCAACCACCATCGCTTCGATTACAGGATTTGGCTTGGTCTGCTCCACAGAGTTAGCGGCTGAAATAGGCACCATGCAACGCTTCGCTACAGAAGCATCGTTGGCACGTTATATTGGCATTGCGCCGCTGGATAATAGCTCTGGTGTGTTCACGGGAACCAAAGGCTATAAACAGGTAAATAGGCGAGCCAAAGCAGCCATGATGGTTGCCGCCGCCCGCCACTATTATCACACACCTCAATCCAAAGCATATTACGACAAAAAACGTGCGGAAGGCAAAAAACACAACCAGGCCGTACGCTCACTGGCAAGGCATTTATCACGTGTGGTTTGGTCATTGGTGAAAAATAATAAATTGTATCAAAAGGATCTTAATTGGGTTAAAAGTGCTTGATAAAACTAGCGGGATGTTCGGGTCTTGTTTCGTGCATTTTTTGGTAACCTTTAACCAGCACGAATAAGCTTTATCTTGGTTTTGGGAGCTTTGGGAACATCATACATACCACTTTAGCTCTCCTTACAGCTCTTCGGTTTTGAATTCGCTATAACCTTCATAGTAATAGCTGACATCAATGCCTTTCATAAACAGGGCGCGGTCATCCACTTGATTGGTTAGCGCTTGTTTGAGCAGGACTTTGATTTCAACGTCTTTCACCACACTGCGCTGCATGGCAGAGAGATAATCATCTTTATCGACAAGAGTCCAATCCACCACTTGTTTCAGCTCTTGTTTCAAGATTAAATCCAGCCAAATTCGGGTTGCGCGACCATTACCTTCTCGAAAAGGATGGGCGATATTCATTTCAACGTATTTTTCAATAATTTCATCAAAGCTACCTTGTGGCATGGCATCAATATGCGCTAAGGGTTGCGTGAGATACATCAGTGGCGCAAAGCGAAAATTACCTTTGGCAATGTTGACCTCACGAATCTTGGCTGCAAAATCATAAATATCCGCAAATAGGTAAGCATGAATAGAGGCAAGCCCAGCAAAGGTGCCGATTTCAGTGTTGTTGATGTCATCAGAATCGAACAGTTGTTTTGCTTTTTGTTTGCTTATTTTTTCTTCAGCTATCGCCAGCTCAACCTGATTGCTGATGTTCAGTTTATTCTCTAGAATCATGATTGGGTTATAAACCTATCAAACCAGTGTCACCCGTAGCGCGCGTGTAGCCAAATACACTCATGGCATAAGCGCCAATAATCACGAACTCAACTTGATGCTGTTGAAGCTCGAAAATCATATCTTGGTAGTCGTCAGCTAACACGAATTAGCTTTACCTTGGTTCTATCCATTTTCTTAGGAATAGGCTCAGGCCAAGTCATTTGAGTGACTTCCCAGACCTTGTTAAACACCATATCAGGCTTTTCTTCACCCAATTTGACCATTTTCACTGCCTTTTTATTCATAAAGCTAAGTCTATACCCATCACACCAATGCTTCCAGCTTGGTTTTAGACGCTTCAAGCTCGCTTAATTTTGCTTCAAGCTCTGCCAAGTCGGCGCGGGCTTTGCTGACCACGGCTTCTGGGGCGCTAGCTACAAACTTATCATTGTTTAATCTACCTTTGAGACCACCCATTTCTTTTTGGATTTTTTCCATGTTTTTAGATACACGGGTTAGCTCCTCATCAATGTTGACCAAACCTGCAAGCGGCAAGAAGATTTTAAGCTCAGAGAGTGGGGCAATGGCTGCGTTTTCCACTTCTGCATTGGCTGCAACCCATGTGATAGATTCTAACTTCGCAAGGCTGCTTAATACTTTAGTCTGTGGCTCAAGCTCTGCTTTTAGTGCGTCAGACACTGCAAAGTGTGCATCTACTTTTTTGCCTGGAGATACATTCATTTCACCGCGCACAGAGCGAATCGCATTCACGATTTCCATGATGCGGTTCATGCGCGTTGTGGCTGCTTCATCATGGGCAAAGTCGGTGTTCCAAGCGTCGGTTACTAGGCGAGCATCTTCGCCGTGCAGTTCTTGGAATAAAGTTTCGGTGATAAATGGGCAAATGGGGTGCAACAAACGCAACCAACCATCCAATGCGGTGAGCATCACCACTTGGGTTTCGCGTTTGTCATCGGCATCACCTTTATACAGTGATGTTTTCGCTGCTTCCACATACCAGTCGCAGTATGTGCCCCAAATAAAGCTGTAAAGTGTGCCTGCGGCTTCATTAAAGCGGTATTCTTCCAAGGCTTTGTGTACCTCTTTGGCGCACGTGTCTAATTCAGATAAAATCCAACGGTTTACATCATTCTTGGGCTGAATGCTGCTTTCTGGCTTGGCATCTTCACGGTTCATAAACACAAAACGCGATGCATTCCAGATTTTATTCATGAAGTTGCGGTTGGATTCAATACGTTTGATGTCCAACTTCACATCACGACCAGGGGTTGCCATGTGAGTAAGCGTAAAGCGCAAAGCATCTGCACCATAAGCTTCAATCATTTCCAATGGATCAACCACATTACCCTTGGATTTGGACATTTTTTGCCCATCTTTATCACGAATCAAAGCGTGAATATAAATATCTTTAAATGGTTCTTTGCCTGTAAACTTCTTGCCCATCATAATCATGCGGGCAACCCAGAAGAAGATAATATCAAAACCTGTCACCAACACATTGGTGGGGTAGAATTTTGCCATATCGGGGCTATCGGATTTGCCATCCCAACCTAGGGTAGAGAAGGGCCATAAACCTGATGAGAACCATGTGTCTAAGACATCTTCATCTTGTTTGATATTTTTCGAGCCGCAACCACCACAACAATCGGGCGTGCCACGGTCAACGGTGATATGGTCGCAATCTTCGCAATACCACGCAGGGATTTGATGACCCCACCAAAGTTGACGCGAAATGCACCAATCTTGGATGTTACGCATCCATTCAAAATAAGTTTTCTGCCAATGTTCTGGCACAAATTGAATTTCGCCACTTTCCACCGCTTCAATCGCAGGGTCTGCCAAATCTTGAATGGCAACATACCATTGGTCGGTTAAGTAGGGTTCAATAATCGAGTGTGAACGGTCACCGCGCCCAACTTTATGCGTATGCGCCTCAACCTTGTACAACAAACCTTCTGCTTCCAAATCCGCAATAATGCGTTCTCTTGCTTCATATCTATCCAAGCCTACATATTGCTCAGGGATAAAATCTTCATCATTAATATGCGCCGTGTTGGTGAAGATGTTGCGCATAGGTAAATCATGGCGTTTGCCCACTTCGTAATCGTTAAAATCGTGGGCAGGGGTGATTTTCACGCAACCTGTACCAAATTCAGGGTCAACATATTCATCGGCCACCACAGGAATGGTACGACCACACAAGGGCAAGGTGAGCTCCTTACCAATTAAATCTTTATACCGCTCATCCGATGGATGAACAGCCACTGCGCCATCGCCCAATAATGTTTCAGGGCGAGTGGTGGCAACAATCACATGCTTGCTTGGGTTATCGGCATAGGGATATTGAATATGCCAGAAATGACCTTCTTCTTCCTCATGTACCACTTCCAAATCGGATACAGCCGTTTCCAACACAGGATCCCAGTTGACGAGGCGTTTGCCACGGTAAATCAAACCTTCTTCAAACAAACGCACAAACACTTCTTGCACCGCAGCCGATGAACCTTCATCCATAGTAAAACGCTCACGCGACCAATCAATGGAGAAACCCAAATGTTTCATTTGCCCAAGAATCGTGCCGCCTGATTCGGCTTTCCATTCCCAAACTTTTTCGATGAACTTCTCACGCCCCAAATCACGGCGATGTACACCTTGAGCATCAAGCTGACGTTCCACCACCATTTGCGTGGCAATGCCTGCATGGTCAAGCCCTAATTGCCAAAGTACTTCTTTACCCATCATGCGCTGCCAGCGAATCAAAATATCTTGAATCGTGCCTGAAAATGCATGACCCATATGTAAGCTGCCTGTCACATTTGGTGGGGGCAGGGTGATGCTGTATGTGCCCACACCTTTGGGGTTGGGTTTAAATGCATCCGAGTTCAACCACTGTTCGGTGATTGTTGGCTCCATACTTTGCGGGTTGTATGCTGTTGGTTTGTCACTCATGAGTTGTGTGTTCCTAATTATTTTTATGTTTGTATTTAATCTTTGTTGTTGAGGTCTTTGATGTGATTTTTAATGGCAATGCTAATCAAACCAGGCAACCAAGTTTGTAAGTGGTCGTTGATTTGTTGGGCAACATCGGCGCTGACGGCTTGCATCATATGTTGTAGTTCATCATCGTTTAAGAATACTTTTTTTTCTGTTACTTTTTCAGGCTTATTTTCACTGTTTTCAGCTTGTTCTTCATCATCTTGCAATACTTCTTCCATCATTACTTCAACCAATTCGGTATGGTTATCCAAGTCGTCTTCTGTATCAGATGTTAGGGTTTCAAGTTTATATACAGTATCCAAACCAATGCCTTCTTCGAGGTCGGAAATCAAGGCATCATCTTTGTGTAGATGGGTTGTTTCATCGGCTGATACTGGCGTAGCGCTTAGGCTTAAACTTTTGTCAGCGGGAACATCAGCATTGGCTGTGTTTGGTTGCATATCAACATCGTTTGCAGGTTGTTGCGGCGTTTGTTTTGTCTCGGTTCCTTGGGTTTTAGTATCAACTTCTGCTTCTTTTTCGTTGAAGTCTTCTGTTTCTAAGCTATTCGATTCTAAGGCATCCGTTTTTATGGAAACTGTTTGTGATGCGTTGCTGTGCAGCTCTTTTGTTGGTGTGGGTTCGGCAGCAGTAAAGGCTGATTCTGGTGTTTCTGATGCCGCAGTTTCATATTTATCTGCTGTATCATCGCTTTGTTCCAAGGTTTCTTCTTCATTTGAAGTTTGCTCTATCCACAAGGGTAAGGCTTCTTGGGCGCTGGGTTCTAAGAGTTCTTCGGTCAGTAAAATACGATGGCGTGGCATGTTATCTTCTGTTGTGAGTTCATCATCTTGATGTTCATCGTGAAGCAGTTCGGTTTCATCTAAAATGTTTTCATCCAGATTGATTTCATCCAAGCTGTTTTTACCCAAGTCGTTTTCACTTAGGTTTGGTTCATCCAATGCCTCTTCATCTAGATTATCTTCAATCATACCATCATGAAGCACATCATCAGTATTTGCACTGGCAACTTGTTGAGATTCTTCTGGCGATAATGCCATAGCATCCTTGTCGCTTATTTCAGGTGTTTGTGTGTTTTGTTCGTCTGTGTTTGCCCCTTGATTTATAGCTAGGGTTTCATCGAACTCAGGCAAGTCAATTTCATCCAGTGTGAAGTCGATGTTTTCATCAATGTTTTGCTCCATATCAGGTACTGCATCTTGGTCGATGTCATGGGCAATATCGGTATCGGCTTGAATATTTGTTTCGGGTGGTGTTTCTGTTTTAGCTTGTGCCTCTGTGTTGAAGCCTTTTGCTTGGCGCTCGTCTTCGTTATGTTCTTTTTTAACGGGCTCTTTTTCGTTGTTTTTGTCTGCTTTGCTTTGGGTTTCATGCTGATGTTCTGGCATACCCAGTGATAAAAACGCATCAATATCAACCTGATCAAACTCGGATAGCTCGGGCAAATCCACAGAGGAGGAAAGCCCTAAAGTGTCTTCAGAGGCTTTGACACCTTCTTTGACCGAATCCTTGCGACCATTATCTTGCAAAGTGTAAGGCTGTTTTTGGCTAAGCATTTCATCAATGCTTGCTAAAATTTCATCAATGTCGCGTTCATCGGGGCGCTTATCACTCATGGGGCGATGATAAGTTGCTTTATGAGTATGGGCAACAAGTCTTGCTTAAGCTGATAGCAACAAGGCTTCGGCGCGTTGCATATCTTGTGGTGTATCCACACCCAAACAATGGTAATCACCAATGGTCACAGCGATAGGGTAACCATGATGCAACACCCTAAGTTGTTCTAATTGTTCAGCTTGTTCGGCTTTGCATGGTGTTAAAGAACTGTATTGGAGTAAAAAATCGCGGCGATAGGCATACAAACCCACATGTTGTAGTTTATCTGCGTCTTGCAATGCTTTGCTGTTGCGTGGGTAAGGCAGTGGCGAGCGGCTAAAATACATGGCGTGTCCTGCGGCATTGCAGACCACTTTGACCACATTGGGGTCATTAAAATCATTGGCGTGGCGAATAGGGTGAGCAAGGGTTGCCATTTGTAGTTCAGCTTGATGTGCAAAGGGTACAACAACATCGCGAATGGCTTGTGGGTCTATCAACGGCTCATCACCTTGCACATTAATCACAATATCCACATCAATATCGACAAAAGCTTGGGCAAGGCGGGCTGTACCGCTTTCGTGGTCAGGGCTGGTCATTGCCACTTCTGCGCCCGCTTGTGTGGCGACACCTGCAATGCCTTGATGGTCAGTTGCGACAATCACACGTCCAAGTCCTGTTTGTAAGGCGCGTTTGATGACATGGGTTATCATGGGTTGGCCAGCAAGATTTGCCAAAGGTTTACCAGGAAAACGCGTGGAATCAAAACGAGCGGGAATACCAATGGCGTAAGTTAATTCAGCGGTTAGCTTAGACATGGCTGGTATTCGCCATGGTTTCGATTTCTTGCCAATCTGCAGTGGCAGTGCCCACTTTTCCTACCACCACACCTGCGGCAAAATTGGCTGTTTTGGCAGCTTCTAAAGGTGTTTTGCCTCGGGCTAGGCTGGCAGTGAACACAGCAATGACCGTATCACCTGCACCTGTCACATCAAAAACATCACGCGCAGCTGTGGGAATATGATGGCATTGTTTGCCATCAAATAAAGTCATGCCCTGTTCGGAGCGGGTGATTAGAATATAGGATAACCCTAGTTTTTGATGCAGGTGTTTTGCCATGGTTTCAACATGGGTATCGGTATTGATATTATCCATGTTTGCCATTTGTGATGCTTCAAGAAGATTGGGCGTGATAAAGGTAGCATCCTGATAATATTCAGTGTTTAGAGGTTTAGGGTCAACGCCAATAATCTTGCCTTGTAGTTCAGGGATAAGTTTACGTAATAACTCAGGTGTGAGCACACCTTTGGCATAATCAGAGATAATAATTGCCGATGCATTTTTTGCTTTGTCACGAATGGCATCAAGTAGCCATTGTTGTGTAGCGGGGTCGATATTTGAGTTCCACTCATGGTCATAACGCACGATTTGTTGATGTTGGGCAATCACCCGTGTTTTGATGGCAGTGGGGCGGTTATTGGTTTTGGTGAGTACACCAGAGTCATCCGAGCTGAGTTCACCCAATCTGTGGTGTACCCAAGCACCCGGTTCATCATCGCCAACCACGCCAAACATGGCAGATGGGGTATCAAGTGCGTGTAAATTGCGAATCACATTGGCAGAGCCACCCAAACGACGGTCAACTTTGCCAACATTTACCACAGGCACAGGCGCTTCGGGAGAAATACGCGTAACATCCCCCCAGATAAATTCATCTACAATAATGTCACCAATGACTAAAATCATGATGTTTGTCTCCTTTGCAGACGAATATCGGCTGCGCGTTGGTTGACTTCGGTTTTGAGTTGTCCACATGCTGCAGATATGTCTCTGCCCTTGGATATGCGAACCACTGCTACCACACCTGCATCATTGAGGTAATTGCGAAACATATCAACCACTTCGTCGCTGGGTCGGGTAAAACGACTGCCCATAAAAGGGTTGAATGGCAGGATGTTGACCGTGCTACCCAAGGATAAAGCAATATCACGCAAGCGTTTGGCATCATCGGGGCTATCATTGATGCCTGCAAGCAATACATATTCAATGAGAATACGTTTTTTATTGCGTGCGTTTACATATTTATCCATCACCGCAAGCAGGTCTTCAAGCGGATACTTTTGATTGATGGGCATGATTTGGTTGCGTGTTTCATTGGTGGTAGCATTGAGTGAAACAGCTAAGGAACATGGTAAATCATCGTCTAACAAACGATAAATCGCAGGCACCAAACCTGCTGTAGAAATGGTGACACGGCGCGGGCTTAATGCCATCCCAAGCTCGTGGGTCAGCATGCGCACAAACTGGGCAACATGTTCATAGTTGTGCAGGGGTTCACCCATGCCCATCATCACGATATTGCGTGGAAAATAACCCAGTGTTTGTTTGGCAACCAACACCTGTTGCATCATTTCGGCAGTGGTTAAATTGCGCGTTAAACCTGCAGTTGCGGTTAAACAAAACTCACAACCAATGGCGCAACCGACTTGCGAAGATATGCATTGGGTCATGCGCCCTTCAGCAGGGATAAGCACGGATTCGACATCTTTATGGTCAGCCATACGCATGAGTAGCTTTTGTGTGGTATCTTCGGCTTGTTGGTTGGCAATGATTTCAGGTAAAGCTAAAGATGTGTTCTCTTGCAACCAAAACAACAGCTTTTTAGGAAAGTCAGGGATGTTTTCCAAGTCAAATTCGCCATAGCGGAAGACCTTGCCCATGATTTTTTTTACATGTACAGGCGACACATCAAGCTGTTCACAAAGATGAATTAGTGCAGTGTAATCTAAACTAAGTAGGTGTGTTTTGGTTGTCATGATTTACCCATACAAACAAAAAAGGGAGCATAAAGCTCCCTTGATGATGATAAGCTTGAAACTTAAAGGCCGTATTTGGCTTTGTTTGCAGCAATTTCTTCGGCAGATGGTGGTGTATGGTCGGTCACTTCTGCAAGTTCGAAGGCATCGCGGTCTGTATCGCAAAGGTCATTAAGCGCGATGTCTGATTCAAATACATCTGGCACATCTTCTTCAGGATAAATAGCTTCCCAAGGGCATTCTGGCTCGCAAACTGCGCAGTCAATGCACTCTTCAGGTGAAATATAAAGCATATTCGGCGTTTCATCGGACGTATCTTTGGGTTGATAAAAACAATCCACAGGACATACCGCAACGCAAGCAGTATCAACACAATCTTTACAAAGCTGGGTAACAACAAAAGCCATGATTTTCACCTCTTTAGGAAATAGGAATAACGAGTAGGTGCGAACTATACGAGGAAACATCATTTAGCCAAGCAGAGAATGAAATATGTGTGATGGATGTTATGTGCAGTGATAAAAAAATGGTATAGCTTTGGTGTATGGATTTATCGTATTTTTATTTTTTAATGCCTATGCAGTGGTTTGGCTTGGCGATAGCTACGCTGCTTTTTATCGCGTTTTACCTTGTTTATAGGCATAGAAAATCGGATGCTTGGTTGTTAAAAACGGCATTGAAAGCGCATACATGTGAAAGCATGAAAGATGCGGTTCTGTTTGATGGCGTGGATAGTTATCTTTTTGCTGATGATGTGTTGCTGTTGCAGGGTAAAATATTGATTGTGAAACGTGATGAAAGCCAAGGTTATATTTTTGGTGCAAGCAATATTCATGAGTGGACATGTGTCAAAAATCATGTGACAGGCAAATTTAACAATCCTTTAGAGAAAGTAGGGCACTTTGTTACCCAAGTGAAACAAGAGTGTGGGTTTGGTGCTGTGGTGGGCAGTGTATTGTTTGGCAGCCAAGCAACTTTTCCCAAAGGTGTGCCCGATGGGGTATTGCAAATGCAAATGTTGGCAGATGACCTTGAAAAGCTTCAAGGCGACAAGCAACAGCATAATGCAGCCAAAGCAGCATGGGATAAACTAAGGCAAATGGTTGCACGGGATAAAAGTGAAGTGAGTGTCAAATCAACTTGATTTAATGAGTGTTTGGTGCAAAAAAAAGAGCCTGAATATTTTTCCATATCAGGCTCTTTTAGGGTCAGCGAATTGCTTAAGCTCTGGGTTTAATCAAGAATGATGGATTCCAAGCGTTCCATATCATTGACCACACGCCATGTGCCTTCACCAGCAGTCACTTGTTCTTCCCACATTTGCAATCTACCCATGTATTCACGCGGGTCGGTATTATCGCTGCGTAGCTTGGTCACATTTAATGCAACCATATTAAAACCATTCAATTGCAAAGGAATATCACGATTGTAACCTTTTTTAAGCTCTTCTTTTAAGTCGGAAAAAATCAAAATCGTTTTTTTGCCCACATTGGCTTCATTCAGATATTCAACGGCTTGTAAGATACCACCCGTAATATCGGTATAACCACTGGACTTCACGCCTTTGACAAAAGCATCAATTTTTTTCTCTAAACTGACGTTTTTGGCGATTGACAATGCTTGGTCTGTCATCAAAAGACTTTGGCGACAATGTCTTTTCACTAAAACTTGCGGTGTCTACGCGGGCTACGGTAAAGGTGTCGCCAGGGTTAAGTTTGGCGAGTGTGAAATTAATCACATGCTGTGCTTTCACCAATTCTTGGGTGTAGGTGCCTGAGGTGTCGAGCAGCATATACACCTTTGGTGGTGGGTAGTTGTTTGCCGCACAACCCATGAGCATGATAGTGACAATGCTTATAATGAATATATGTTTCATGATGATGCTCCTTTGATGGTTTGTGTGTCCAATGGGTTAAACCCATGTTTATCTTTTTATGTATTTTGGGTTCGATACCTTTGATTTTGGACTCCAACCAAAGTGGAATGAAGATAACAAGGTCATACACACTGGTTCACATCAGCCCAAAGTAATGGCTGCTATTGGCATGCAAGGTGAAGGTGAACACCAAAGTGCGAAGCACAGCAACGGCTGTAATGCCCAACACAGTACGCGCTGAATGGATGAAGGATTCCAAGGGGATGGCAACAAATATCAAAGCAAAGGGAAGAATGGAACCTATGCCCATTGATCAAGTCCCAATTGTGCCGTTGTGGTAATCCAACGGTCAGACATGCCCGTTGCGCCAGCCACCGCCTCAGCATTGTTTAACAAAGAAGCACGAAGGGCAGCATCATCTTGGGCGAGAATTTCACGGCATATAAGCCAAACCCGCTTCAACACTGGTAAACATGAACAAAATGGAGAAGGTAATCAGCACCATTTTAAAACGCATGCTATCTTTCATCGCACCAATCACAGGGAATAAACGTGTGATACGCAGACTCTCCATAAGGAATAAACCCATGGCAATTTCCACCAAGATAATCACCAAAGCCGCAATGTTTGTCACTTTATATCCCATCATCATGCTGCTACCACCCACCATTTCCTGCATGGGTCGTGAAATAAGATTGAAGTTAATCATTGCACCACCAGTAGCGACAGCCAATACTAAACCCGCAATAAAAAACTGGGTTAATGATGAAAAAGGCAATGCTTTTTTTCACTGTATCAGTTTCACGAATGATTTGCTCGTAGCTTTTCATGTGGCGGTCAAGCACTTTGTCGCGGTCAAGCAAAGCATTCACATCTTGGTCAACCTGTTTAAGGTCATGATTCATAGCCCGCCAAGAAGGACGCATTTTTTTAAGAAGCATATGACGCTCTCTGCTTTCTTTCCTATATTCTTCCAGCATTTTTTCATGATTTTTTTCCATAGAGCCATGAATACTATCTAAGATTTCACCGACCATGGGGTCGTTTTTGCTGGTAGCGATATTGGCGACTGCATCCACCGCTTTTGCCCAACCCGGTGCTTCAGGCGGCACATCTGCACTGCCTTTATAATCTTCGCCCAAGTTTGGTGACCACATCATTGATTTTATGATGAAGGGTAGGGTATTCAGCTCAAATCTTGCTCTACAATGTGGTGGATACGCTCAAATTCACGCTCAATCTCATGTTCAGCAGCCTCTCGCCCTTCAGTGCTAAGCACTTCCATATTACGTTGCGCAAGCCTTTGCTCAACGCTCGATAATGATTCGGATGCTTGTTGAAAAGCACTTTGAATCAACGAAGTGACCGACTTAATATACCTCGCATCGACTCTCTGGCTAAATAAGTGAGTGTAATGAGTATAACAAACCAAGTGGCCCCCCCGAAATTGCAGCCTTTTCAGACCATAATAAAATATTTCTGTTAGTGACATATAAGCCTCCTCTGCGTGAACAAGTCCACGCTATTTTGCTGATGTTTATGTTTATCAGGTTGAGTGCTTACCCTGTTATGAATATGTTATGCTATCACAAGTTTATTTTCACGCTGAGTGAGTCCTTATTTAAGTATTTGTTTAAGCGATGTTTTTTGTACAGTTCATGTGTTTTTAAAAGGGTGTGTCAAACTGACAACAAGGCGCTCTTATTTTAATAGGAAGAATATGTAAAAAAAGCTTACGAACCCAAGGGCAAGGCGGTAACTAAAGGTGTTGAAACCAAGTTAATATAAGTCACTATATCTAATGTTTTCAATATGTTACACTAAAAAGCCACCCAACAAAATATTTTGTTGGGTGGCTTTCCTTTTAAGCAGTTGATTTTATTGAATAAAATATAGGTCTATCGCAAAACATCAACACCTTTAGTGAACGGCTAGACCCAAGGGCTGACAAGCTTTTAAAGTCCTGCGGGGGCACAACCTGTAGTGTTATATAGGGTCTATGCCTTGTTCCAAAAATTTTTAGCTAACCCGGTTTTTGTGCGTGCACCTTTGAGTCCTACAGAAGGGTATACACCAAGTGCTAAGGTTTTCTGTTTGTCTGCATACCTATAACTTAACCGCCCATATTTACCAGTGTCATTGATATAGAGGTGTAATCCACCACCATCGCTCAATTTTAGTTGTTTCTTCCCTTGTGGTAGTTTGGCGGACTTAACTTTCGCATCATTTAACTTCATAAACGCTCCTCATTTGTTGGTATTTTTTTCGCAGTGAAGTTAACTGAAGAAAAGTACCAACAAAAGTACCAACAATTTGTTGGTCCTTTATGCTAATTTATGTGATTACATGCGACGATTAAAAACAAAAAAAGCTTGCCAACCCAAGGGCTGACAAGCTTTAAAGTCCTGCTGGACCACAATCTGTGGTACCGAGAGCCGGAGTCGAACCGGCACAGTGTTGCCACCGGGGGATTTTAAGTCCCCTGCGTCTACCAGTTCCGCCATCCCGGCATGCACGATCAACATTTAGCCTAAGCCAGTGTTGAAATTGGAGGCAGGGGCGAGAATCGAACTCGCGAATAAGGGATTTGCAATCCCCCGCCGTACCACTGAGCCACCCTGCCAAACAAACTTTGCAACCTGGTAGAATTACAAAGCATTATACAAACAAAAAAAGGAGCTTGAGCCCGAAGACAATCAAACTCCTTTTTACAATGTTCAAAACAAATTGGAGCGGGTAACCGGGCTCGAACCGGTCACCTCGACCTTGGCAAGGTCGCGCTCTACCAAATGAGCTATACCCGCGTTGAACGAGGCGAACTTTATCGCCGCGATGTGGTGCGTCAAGCATTTATTTTTATGCTAAAGATTCACTATTTAATAGATGGATGTATGGGTTCAAAAAGGGTGTGGTTAGGCTTAAATATTTCAGTGCTGGAAAGCGGGTAGGGCTTCTGTTAGTTTTCGCTCCCGACATGAATCAATCAAACCAACAAACACGTTTTATTTTTGTAACTGGCGGCGTTGTATCTTCTTTGGGAAAAGGGATTGCAGCAGCTAGTCTTGCAGCATTATTTGAAGCACGGGGCTTATCGGTCACCATGCAAAAGCTAGATCCGTATATCAATGTGGATCCAGGCACGATGAGTCCATACCAACATGGCGAAGTGTTTGTAACCGATGATGGGGCAGAAACTGACCTTGATTTGGGATATTACGAACGTTTTACCCATGCCGATATGACCAAGCGCTCCAACCTCACTACAGGTCGTGTTTATGAATCTGTGATTCGTAAAGAACGTCGCGGTGATTATTTGGGCGCAACGGTGCAAGTGATTCCCCATATTACCGATGAAATTAAAGCAGGCATTCTTTCTTTGCGTGCAGATAATGTGGATATTGCACTGGTTGAAATCGGTGGCACGGTGGGGGATATTGAATCCTTGCCTTTCTTGGAAGCGATTCGTCAGCTTCGGTTTGAGTTGGGGCGTGAAAACACCGCTTTTATTCACCTGACATTGTTGCCGTATATTGCAGCTTCAGGCGAGCTTAAAACCAAACCAACCCAACATTCTGTGCAAAAGTTGCGTGAGATTGGTATTCAACCTGATGCATTATTGTGTCGTAGTGAGCAGGATATTCCTAATGGCGAACGCGATAAAATTGCCCTGTTTTGTAATGTGGCAAAAGATGCGGTGATTGGCTTGCCCGATGTGGATACCATTTATGCAGTGCCTTTGGTTTTACGTGATGGCGGGTTAGGCACAGTTTTGTTGAATCAGTTTAACATGGAAAACAAAAAACCCGATTTAAGTGTGTGGATGGATGTATGCCAAAAAATCCGCACACCACAGCGTATGGTTCGCGTGGCGATTGTGGGTAAATATGTCAAACTTGCAGATGCATATAAATCCATCAATGAGTCTTTGATTCATGGTGGTATGGCGCATGATGTGCGTGTATTGATTGAATATGTGAATTCTGAGTCTTTGGAAGATGGTGATATGTCAGCTTTGGCTGATGTGGATGGTATTTTGGTGCCGGGTGGTTTTGGTGACAGAGGTACTTTGGGTAAAATCCTTGCCATTCAATACGCACGAGAAAACAATAAACCTTTCTTGGGTATTTGTTTGGGCATGCAAATGGCAGTGGTGGAATTTGCGCGTAATGTTGCAGGTCTTACAGGTGCCAACAGCAGTGAATTTGATGCCAATACAGAACATCCTGTGATTGCTTTGATGACAGAGTGGGAAGAAAACGGTGAAAAAATCACCCGTGATGAAAGCTCAGATATGGGTGGTACCATGCGTTTGGGTGGTTACCCATGTAAGGTGATTGAAGGTACGACCGCAGCACTAGCTTATGGGCAATCGGAAATTCGCGAGCGCCATAGGCATAGGTATGAGTTTAACAATACGTATCGTGAACAATTGGAAAAAGCAGGTTTGGTGGTTTCTGGGACATTGCCAGATGATTCATTGGTAGAAATGGTTGAGATTAAAAATCACCCGTGGTTTGTTGCCAGCCAATTTCACCCTGAATTTAAGTCGCGACCTTATGCGCCGCACCCCTTGTTTTCAGGTTTTGTGGATGCAGCCAAAAAACAGGCATCCGCATCATGAAACAACACCATATTCAAATTGCAGACTTTAACATTGGCAATGATTTGCCATTTGTATTGTTTGCAGGGCCTTGTGTGATTGAAGGTGAAGAATTTAGCATTGAAGTGGCAACGCAAATCCGTGATATATGTCAACGGGTTGGTGTGTCTTTGGTGTTTAAATCCAGCTTTGATAAAGCCAATCGAACCAGTGTGGATGGTTTTCGTGGACCTGGTTTAGAAGAAGGGTTACGTATTTTACAGCGAGTTAAAGATGAGGTGGGTGTACCCATCATTACCGATGTGCATACACCTGAACAAGCTGAGCCTGTGGCAAAAGTTGCGGATATTTTGCAAACCCCTGCTTTTTTGTGTCGACAAACGGATTTCATCACAGCTGTAGCCAAAGCTGGCAAACCTGTGAATGTAAAAAAAGGTCAGTTTTTAGCACCATGGGACATGCCGCATGTATTGGAAAAAGCCAAGTCTACGGGTAATGCAGATATCATGTTATGTGACAGGGGCACAAGTTTTGGCTACAATAACTTGGTTTCTGACTTTCGTTCCTTGATGGTAATGGGACAAACTGGTGCGCCAGTAGTTTTTGATGCAACGCATTCGGTGCAACAACCAGGTGGTTTAGGTGGTGCAACGGGTGGCAATCGGGAATATGTCCCAGGTTTGTCACGGGCTGCAGTTAGTATTGGTGTGGCTGCCGTATTTATGGAAGTTCACCCTGACCCAGACAATGCGAAGTCGGATGGTCCCAATTCTGTACCTTTGGCTGAATTGGAAGGTTTGTTAACAACTTTGAAACGTTTGGACGAAGTTGTAAAAGAAAGTTTGTAGGGAAAATATAGAAAAGTATCAGCAATGGGGCTGATTAGGAGTAAGAAGTGAGTAAGATAGTAAGTGTACATGGCCGTGAAATTTTTGATTCGCGTGGTAATCCAACAGTAGAAGTTGATGTGAGATTGGATTCAGGTGCGTTTGGTCGTGCGGCAGTGCCGAGTGGTGCATCAACAGGACAACGTGAAGCTGTAGAGATGCGTGATGGCGACAAACGTTTGGGTGGTAAAGGTGTACGTAAAGCCGTAGCACATGTGAACGGTGAGATTGCAAAATCAGTGATTGATTTGGATGCAGCAGACCAACGTGGTTTGGACCATGTATTGATTGAACTTGATGGCACAGCCAATAAAGGACGTTTGGGTGCCAACGCCATTTTGGGCGTATCTATGGCAGTTGCCAAGGCGCAAGCAGCTGAAGACAATGTATCATTGTTTCAACATATTGGTGGTGAAGATGCAGTATTGATGCCCGTACCGTGTATGAATGTGATTAACGGCGGCTCTCATGCTGATAACAGCATTGATTTTCAAGAGTATATGATTGCCCCAGCAGGTGCTTCTAGTTTTAGTGAAGCGATGGACATGGGTACTGAAGTATTTCATGCGTTGAAATCAGTATTACAAAAAGGTGGTCATATCACTGCAGTGGGTGATGAAGGTGGTTTTGCACCCAATCTTGGTTCCAATGAAGAAGGCATCACAGTTATCTTGGAAGCCATTGAAAAAGTTGGCTTAAAAGCAGGTTCAGACATCGTACTTTGTACAGATATGGCTGCATCAGAGTTTTATAAAGATGGTATGTATGTCTTAGATGGTGAAGGCGGACGTAAGCTAGACTCTGAAGGTATGGTAGACTTTATTGAGAAGCTTTGTGACCAATACCCAATTGTATCTGTTGAAGATGGTTTGGATGAAAATGATTGGGACGGTTGGAAAATTTTGACAGACCGTCTTGCCAATAAGGTGCAATTGGTTGGTGATGATTTGTTTGTGACCAATCCTGAAATTTTGAAAGAAGGTATTGATAAAGGTATTGCCAATGCATTGTTGGTGAAAGTGAACCAAATCGGTACGCTGACAGAAACCATTGCTGCAGTGAGCATGGCACATGATGCGGGTTATCGCTCAATGATGTCACATCGTTCGGGTGAAACAGAAGATACAACTATTGCGGATTTGGCAGTGGCATTATCTTGTGGACAAATTAAAACAGGTTCTGCATCTCGCTCTGATCGTATGGCAAAATACAATCAGCTTTTACGCATTGAAGAAGAGTTGGGAAGCCGCGCAAAATATGCTGGTTTGTCTACATTTTTACGAGCGTAACATCTGAAAAAGTATAACTTAAAGTGGCTTTCCACTTGGTTTTTGTATGCCTTTGGGCTGATCATTATAGTACTCATGATTTGGGATTTAATATTCTCAGACCATGGGTACTTTGTGTTTCAGCATGAGCGTGAACAGCAGCAAACCTTACAGCAAGAGATTAAACGTTTGCGTGCAGAAGAGGCGCGTTTAAAAGAAGAAATTATTCGTTTGCGCGAAGACCCTAAAACCTTAGAAGAGGTTATTCGTCGGGAATTGGGTTATGTTTATCCCGATGAGTATATGTTAATTATGCCTAAGGCTGATGAAAAAGTGGATGCAGCACCACAGGCTGAGAAAGAGGAATAATCATGAGTAAAGTAGTGACACGGTTTGCCCCATCACCCACAGGTTTGATGCATCTTGGTAATGTGCGTACAGCCATGCTGAACTGGATGTTTGCCAAGAAAATGGGCGGTAAATTTTTACTGCGTTTTGAAGATACCGACCAAAGTCGCTCTGAGCAGCAATACATTGATGCACTTAAAGAAGATATGTTGTGGTTGGGTTTGCAATGGGATGATGAACCTTTGTTTCAATCCAAACATGCTGAACAACACCAAGAAGCATTGGACAAGTTGGCAGCAGAGAATCATGCATACCCTTGTTTTTGTTCAGAAAGTCAATTGAATTTGGATAGGAAACTTTCCACGTCGCGTGGTTTGCCACCGCGCTACAATGGTCGTTGTCGAGCTTTGACAGCCGAAGAAAGACAAGCCAAATTGGATGCAGGTGAAACCCATACATGGCGTTTGGCAGTTCATGCGGATAGTGGTGAAGTGACTGTGCCTGATTTGTTGCGTGATAATGTGGTGTTTTTACGCAAAGATTTGGATGACCCTGTGGTGGTGCGTTCAGACGGCACATTTACTTTTTTATTGCCCAATGCCATTGATGATGCAGTGGATGGTATCAGCCATGTGTTGCGTGGTGATGACCATTTAACCAACTCTGCTTACCAAGTATGGATGTTGGAATCTTTGGGATATACTGCGCCTGTATGCCTGCATCATGGTTTGTTATTGGGTGAAGATGGTGCAAAACTATCCAAGCGTACGGGAAGCCATAGTGTGGCTGATTTAAGGGCTGCAGGTTTGTTCCCTGAAGCTTTGCAGCAAGCCATGATTCGTTTAGGGCACCCAAATATTCCCGATGATGCGTTATCACTTGATGCTTTGATGCAATACACGGATATTGAACATTTATCGACTTCATCCGTGCGTTGGTCCAATGATGAAATGTGGCGTTGGCATACCAAGATATTACATGCAAAACCCATTGCCGAATTAGCGCCGATGTTACAACAAACACTGGCAAACAACGGCATTGATTTGGATGAACAGCAAGCATTGGTATTGACTGAAATGATGGCAGGCAATCTCAATCGCATCGAAGATGTTTTGCAATTTAAACGTTTGTTAGATGTTAATACATCCTTTGATGAGAAGGATTTGGCTGTTCTTAAAGCTTCAGGTACAGCTTTCTTTGAAGCAGCTTTAAGCACAAGCCAAGCGGGCGATTGTACGGATTGGAAAACATGGACAACAGCGCTTAAAGAAGCCACGGGAGCCAAAGGCAAGGCTTTATTTATGCCTTTGCGTATCGCGCTTACAGGACAAGCACATGGCCCTGAAATGAGTAAAGTGGTGGTGTTTTTGGGTGAATCAGGCGTGCAAACACGTTTGAAGCAGGTTTTAGGGTTAATTTAATGTCAGCATTGCAAGTCTATAATTCACTTTCGCGCCAAAAAGAGACTTTTCAGCCTTTAGAGACTGGTAAAGTGGGCATGTATGTTTGTGGTGTAACCGTTTATGACCAATGCCATGTCGGTCATGCGCGGGTGATGGTGGTATTTGATACCATTTACCGTTGGTTGCAAACATCAGGTTATACGGTGAGTTATGTGCGCAATTTTACCGATGTGGATGATAAAATTATCCAACGTGCGCAACTGGCAAACATGGATATTAATGAACTTACTGGGTCCATGATTGATGCATTTCATCGGGATATGGATGCTTTGGGTTGTTTGCGCCCTACATTGGAGCCTAGAGCAACCACACATATGCCTGAAATGATAGCCATGATTGAGAGCTTGATTGAAAAAGGTTTTGCTTATGTGGCTGATTCGGGCGATGTGCTTTATGCCGTACGCCAGTTTGCAGAATATGGTCAGTTGTCGGGTAAAAATATTGATGATTTGGAATCAGGAAGCAGGGTGGAAGTAGACCATCATAAACGCGATCCGCTTGATTTTGTATTGTGGAAACAAGCCAAAGCGAATGAACCTTCTTGGGATTCACCATGGGGCAAAGGTCGCCCTGGTTGGCATATTGAATGTTCAGCGATGAGCTGCAAACATCTTGGAACCACTTTTGATATTCATGGTGGTGGTATGGATTTAAAATTTCCACACCATGAAAATGAGATTGCGCAAGCTCGGGCTGCCAATGGTGGTGACTTTGCCCAATACTGGTTGCATAATGGTTTTGTGAATATCAATGCAGAGAAAATGTCCAAATCTTTGGGCAACTTTTTTACCATTGCTGAAGTTTTAGAGCAATACAACCCAGAAGTATTACGCATGTTTATTTTAAGCACGCATTATCGCTCACCGCTGGATTATTCAGATGCAGCTTTGGATGTTGCTAAAGCAGGTTTGGATAGGCTTTATGAAAGCAAACGTAAGTTTGAAAGTGTACAAGCTGGTGAATTGCCACAAGCTTTTGTTGATGCTATGAATGATGATTTTAATACGGCAGAAGCAGTGGCAATATTATTTGATACATGCCGCACCTTGAACAAACAATATGATGATACACTTGCCGCATCTTTTGTGGCGATGAGTCAAATGTTGAATATTCTTAACCATGAACCTGATGTGTGGTTTCAAGGTGTTGATGCGGATACAGCAAATATCGAAGCTTTGGTTTTGGCGCGTGATGAAGCCAAAAAAGCCAAAGATTATGCCAAAGCAGATGCCATTCGTGCTGAGTTATTGGCGCAAGGCATTGTATTAGAAGATAGTGCAGAAGGCACACGATGGAAAAAAGTCTAACTGTATACAACTTGGGCGGGGAAACTTAATGTTTTCCACGCTCAACCTTTATATTTTGCGTTTGTGGGCTATGCCATTTGTTGTCATATTTGTGTTAATCAATGCCATTTTCTTAATTCGTAAAGTCTCCATTTGGTTGCCCATACTCGTAGAGCATGAAGCACCCATGCAGCTCACACTTTCGCTCTTTGTATCGATGATGCCGATGGATATGGTGATGACCATACCCATTGCTTTCTTTTTTGCCTTAATCAAGCTGGTTTTAGACTTACAAGGCAGCAGTGAATTGGATGTCATGTATGCTGGTGGTCAGTCTATTCTGAATATTTTAGCACCCGTATTTTGGGCAGGGGTATTGCTCACCTTTGTCATGTTTTTACTCACTTTACAATTGGTGCCTATGGGTAAAGTGTTTTCGCATAATATTTCAGCCAAACTGAATGCTCTGAATGCTGCACCATCCTTTGAACCACAACGTTTTATTAATGATATTGATGATATGGTCTTTTATTTTGATGGTAAAAACAGTGATGGTTCTTATGCACATTTTATGTTGACAGATTCACGCAGTAAAACAGGTGAAGTGGTGACATATTTTTCAGAAAAGGCTGTGTTATCAAGGGTTGATACAGGTTTAGTGGTTTCGTTGTTTTCTGGTAGCCAGTTGATTGGGGAAAAAGATCAGCTGCGGTCGGTGAAGTTTTCAAATTATGATATTGTTGTACCTTTAACGGAAAGCAAACGCTACTTAGAGCTAGGTCCCAATAAACCACCGGGTTATATGGATGCTTTTTCGTTATTTCATGCGCTAAGTTTGGATAATGTCACCCCTGCACATATCGCAAACTGGCATTTTCGTTGGGTATTGGCATTGTCGGTATTGGTGCTTTTTTGTTATGCTGTTCCGATTAGTTTAAGGGCGAAACGAAGCAAACAAGGGGCTGTCTTTTTGTTTGCCAGCCTTGTGATGTGGGCGATTAACCAAACTGAAATGATAGTGTTTAGAAAAACTGAGCTGGGTTTGCTTCCTTGGTGGTCACTGTGGTTGGTATTGGCTTTGTTTGTTGTTATTGGTCTTTGGTTGTTATGGATGGTGCAGCAACGGGGTGTGATTTTATTCAAAAGGATGAAACGCACATCGTAGGTTTGTTTGTAAGTTTTTCAGATGATGCCCAAGGTTTAAATAATTCACTGCTCAAAATAGATTTGTTGTTATACTTTGCCCTTAATTATTTTTGGGGTCACCATGTTTGAAGAAGAAATCGAAAAACGCCGTACATTTGGCATTATTTCCCATCCTGATGCGGGTAAAACCACGTTAACTGAGAAGTTGTTGCTCTTTGGGGGCGCAATTCAAATGGCGGGTGCTGTGAAGTCGCGTAAAACAGACCGACATGCGACATCGGACTGGATGAAAATTGAGCAAGACCGTGGTATTTCTGTGGCTTCATCGGTAATGAAGTTTAACTATGCTGTGGATGGCTCTGAATACGAAATCAATCTGCTTGATACACCGGGTCACCAAGATTTTTCTGAAGATACCTATCGCGTACTTACTGCGGTGGATTCTGCCATGATGGTGATTGATTCGGGTAAAGGTGTGGAAGGGCAAACACTTAAATTGATGGAAGTCTGTCGTATGCGCAATACGCCTATTATTACGTTCATCAATAAGCTGGATAGGGAAGGGCTGGAGCCATTGGATTTGTTGGCAGATATTGAAGAAAAGCTGCAAATTGAATGTGCGCCACTGTCTTGGCCGATTGGCATGGGTAAAGCTTTTAAAGGTGTGTACAATCTATACAAAAAACAGTTGCACCTGTTTGTCGCAGGTTCGGATGATATTGCTGATTCCATTGCTATTGATAGTTTGGATGACCCCAAATTGGATGAACTTTTGGGTAGCCAAGCGGATGAACTGCGTGAAGAAATTGAATTATTGGAGGGTGCTGCCAACCCATTTGATTTGGAAGAGTTTCTTAAAGGTTCACAAACACCTGTATTTTTTGGCTCTGCGATTAATAATTTTGGGGTGCGTGAGTTATTGAATGCTTTTGTTGAGTTTGCCCCGCACCCAGCAGGGCGTGAGGCGGTTGAACGTGTGGTTGAACCCACAGAAAAAGATTTTTCGGCATTTTGTTTTAAAATTCAAGCCAATATGGACCCACAACACAGGGATAGAATTGCATTTTTCCGCATGTGCTCAGGTAAGTTTACCAAGGGTATGACTGTGCGCCATCATCGCTTGGGTAAAGACATCAAAGTGCCTAATGCCACTATTTTTATGGCGCAAGATAGAGCGCATGTCGAAGAAGCTTATGCTGGCGATATTATTGGTATTCACAACCATGGCACGATTCGTATTGGTGATACGTTTACCACCAAAGAGCCTCTTAAATTTACAGGTGTGCCCAACTTTGCCCCTGAAATGTTTAGACGTATTCGCTTGAATGATCCTTTAAAACGTAAACAATTGCACAAAGGTTTGATTCAGTTATCAGAAGAAGGTGCAGTGCAAGTATTCCGCACCTTTTTGGGTGGCGATTATATTCTGGGTGCTGTGGGTGTGTTGCAGTTTGAAGTGACCGTCGAACGTTTGAAATCGGAATACAAAGTGGATGCAGACTATGTGGGTACTGACTTTCAGGTGGCGCGTTGGGTGACTTGTGAAGATGAAAAGAAACTTGCAGCCTTTAAAAAGATTTTTGATGCCAATCTTGCAGAAGATGGGGATGGTTTCTTAACGTATCTTGCACCATCTGCTTGGAAACTTAGCTACACTGAAGAGCAGCACCCTGAAATTACATTTCACAAAACTAGGGAACAGATTTAGCTGAACGACTTATATTTATATACCTGTCAACGCAAAGTAGAAATGTCCGCTTTTGCCCCAGATAGAATTGTCTGGTTTTGAGTTATTGATTTTCGCCACGGATGGTCGGGTTTTGGTTTGTAGTTCACTCTTTTAGTTTGCTTTATAATCGCTTGATTGACAGTTTGGTTGATGGACTTCTCACTGACTGGTTCAGGTATTTTATCACCCCGTTTGAATGTGATGTATTGTAAAGCCTTTCCCTTGTACAATAGTGTTATCGAGCCATCAAATGCTTCGCAAATGGTGATCATTGACCCGCGCATGGCATAGCCAATGCCTTTGATGTTTACTTGGTAAATGATGTTGTTGTATTGCAGGGTTAAGTTCTTGGATAGCTTGCGTTTATGATGCTTGGAAAAGATTAAATTCAACTCCTCCTCGCTATGCAACACAGGGCGATTGGCATCCTCTTTGGAGGCAGGTAATACAGCGAACTTTTGATTATGTTTTTTCATGTATGTTGCCAAAAAGGCGTTGGCTTCTTCAATGCTGGAAATACCTTCCAAACGCATCTCTTTGAGCAGCCTATCTTGCAAGGTTAAGTTGGCACGTTCAACACGCCCCTTGGCTTGTGGTGAATTGGCTTTGATATGTTCAATATCCAATGTTTTCAAGGCTCTACCAAATTGTGTGAGTTGTTCCCCTGATTGAGCATCAACCGTGTTGACGGTTAATGAGCTATGTCTATCCGAATAAAGTGCTGCTGGGCGACCGTAGGCTTTCATATTGCGTCTTAGCCCCTCCATATAGGCTTGCGTTCCTTCGGTTGGGTAGAACTGCAAATCAAGAAGTTTGCTGGTCGCATCATCAATGAATACCATCAATGTGCACTTGGCTGCTTTACCTTCAAACCAGTCATGAGGTGTTCCATCAATCTGAATCAATTCTCCCATACGTGGGCGACGCTCGCGTGTGGGGTGATTACGCTGCACTTTCTTATTCTTGGGTTTTCAAATGCCATCGCTAATCATACATTGGCGTAAGGTTTCTGAAGATACGTTAATCTCGTGTTTTTCTAACAGCTTCTCCGCTGCGAATGTTGGTCCAAAATCATGATAATGACTTCGAACTAACGCCAAGGAACGAAGCTTTATCTCATCCCATATCTTACGGTTGCTAACCTTACTATAGTGGTTCAGTGATTGTGTAGGATTAGAAAAGGGTAATAATCCAAGCTTAGGAGATTACCCATGAGTCAGAGGAAACGAACCACATATACGCAGGAATTTAAGCGAGAAGCAGTTGATTTAATACTTGAGCAAGGTTATTCGATAGCCGAAGCCTCCCGCAATCTTGGTATTAACTACAACATGCTGAGTCGCTGGAAGATTGAACGCGAAAAGAACGGGGAACATGCTTTTCCAAGTAAAGGTCATATGACACCCGAACACGCGGAACTTGCACGCTTGAAAGCTGAGAATAAACGTTTACGCATGGAGCGTGACATCCTAAAAAAAGCCACGGCCTTCTTTGCCAAGGAAATGAAGTGAAGTACCGCTTTGTTGAATGGTATAAGAAGGCATGGCCAATTGTTCTGATATGCAAAGTATTGAAGCTGTCAGTCAGTGCATATTATGCATGGTGCAAGCGCCCATATTCTTTACGCAAGCGTGAGAATGAAACTCTGATTCCCATCGTTCAAGCCATTCATGTAAAAATGCGCCAGAGTTTTGGCACACGGCGAATGGCAACGGAACTACGCAAACAAGGCATTGATTGTGGGCGTTGTAGAGCAAGAATCTTGATGCGTTTAGCCAATTGCGTGTACGCACTAAAAAGCGCTTTGTGAATACGACTGATAGCAAACATAACATGCCCGTAGCCGAGAACCTGTTAGATAGGAAGTTTGATGTCAGTCAACCCAACCGCTACTGGGTTTCTGATATTACATATATTTGGACTGCAACAGGCTGGCTTTATTTGGCAACGGTGATGGATTTGTATTCACGCCGAATTGTAGGCTGGAGCATGGACACATCCATGACACGCCAACTGGTGATGGATGCCTTGCTGATGGCTGTTTGGCGAAGAAAACCTGACAAGGGGCTTATCCATCATTCTGACCGTGGCAGCCAGTATTGCAGTGATGATTTCCAATCCTTACTCAAACAACATGACATTATTTGTAGCATGAGCCGTAAAGGTAATTGTTGGGATAATGCGGTTATGGAACGCTTTTACCGTAGCCTGAAATCTGAGCAGGTTTATTATGCAGATTACCAAACGCCAGATGAAGCAAGAAAGGACATCGTTGATTATATCGAAATGTTCTACAACAGTTGCAGAGCACATTCATATTTAGGCTATCTTAGTCCGAACGAATATGAAAGTGTTCAGCAAATGCTGTCACAAGCAGCATAACCCTTTTCGATGTCTATACTTTTACTGGACCACTACATTACCTCGATTGCCATGAATCAATGATTTAGCACCGTGCTGGCGATATTTCTTGGCTATCCGGCGAACTTGACGTGTGCTAACATCCATACGTTTTGCCGCTGTATTCTGTTTAATATGACCTTCAATATATAGGCGTATAACCTCGGATCGTGATTGTTCTTGCTTGCTCATATGTAGTATTTCCGCTTTCATTTAAAACCCCTAAACCAAACACTAAAGGGGACATTTCTATTTTGCTAAAAGCGGACACTTTCATTTTGCGCCTACATATATTTATATACCTTACTTGATTATCGCGGGCAAGGTATAAGCTTGATTTAACACTGTATAGGTTTAACCACATGGTGCTGCTTGTTTGCAGCTAAAAGTGAGTGGTACTTTTATACATACCCTGTAAGCTAGACCAATGAAACAAGTTGATTTTTATTTTGATTTTATCAGTCCGTATACTTATTTGGCAGTGATGAAAATGGATAAGTTTGTGACTGAACATGATGTGCAGGTTAATTGGATACCTGTTAACCTACCTAAACTTATCAAACTTTCAGGTAATACACCGCCTGCGAACATTAAAAATAAAGCTTTGTATTCTTTACGTGATTTAAAACGCTGGGCTGAATATTTAAATGTTCCCTTTAAAATGATTCGCCCAAGCACATTTGATAGTCGACCAGCCATGTATATTGCTTGGGCATTGGCAGGGGATGAAAGGGTTGAATTTTGTAAAGCTGTATTTGAAGCCGTGTGGTCGGGTGATGTGGATATGCGTACTGAACATTGGTTGGATGATATTTTTGTACAAAAGAAACTGCCTCAAGCTTGGCGGCATACGCCACACGACCAAGCCAAGCAGGAACTGGATGCAACAACGCAACAAGCCCTAAAAGCAGGTGCTTTTGGTGTGCCAACCTTTATTTTGCACGACACACCACGCCCGAAGATGTTTTTTGGTGTGGACCGTATGGATTTTTTAAGCAGGGCTTGTTTGTAGCTGATTAACGTAAACTTTTGATATGACTTGTTAATTTATTATCAAGTATGTTGGCTTGCGTTGTTTGACCATATAGGTTTAATAAAGCTGAAACACATTCTGAAGTACATAAACCAGATGTTTTTTGATTGCGTCTTAGTGTATATATTGAAGCTACGTCAGGTTTAAGTACCACCTTAGATAAATCATGCAAATAAGGGCTATGGTTATACATTTTTTGTGCTTCTTGCCATGTCGCATCAATCAGAATATAGCTGTCAAACTTGAGAACCTGTTGTTTATCTAGTCTAACACTATGGTCATGCGGGTAAAGCAAGGCAACCGATTCATTTTGTATGTGTTGCATAAGTGTAGGGTTGGGCTGTTTACGTTGCCACTCAAATATCGAACATTGTGTTGCTAAGGTTTGTTGCACCAAAACACCTGTATTGGTTTTGCGTTTGAGCTCTCTGCTGTGTGTTAAAAGGTAAATGTTCAACCGATAAAGGTTTAGAAAACAATTTTATTATGTTGATGTTGGTTTATCTTCGGTTTGTGTGCTTTCATCAACCGTTGTTTCATTGGTTTTAGTTTCATCTTTTGTTGTTGTACGTTTGCTGGTTGTTTTTTTAGCAGCTGCTTTTTTTGCAGGTGTTTTTCTTGTGGTTGTACGTTTGCGTGGCGCAGTTTTGGATTTGTCTTCTTCTGGGCTTAGTTTTTTAGCTGCTGGCCAGTCTGCCATTGGGAAAGGTTTATCTTCTGTGTTGAAGGTTTGGAATTGTAAAATTTGATAAACATAGACAGAAAGTTGTGAACCTAGGTTTTTTACCCTTTCATCTTTATCGCCGCCAGTAAGCAGTACATGTAAAAACTGGTACACAACCACTGCAAGAATTACAAACTCAGCAGCAGAGTATAAGAAGGCAAATAGAAGCATGTATAATAGACGTATCCAAATACTTTTATCTTTAACGATAGTATTCATATCATATGCTTTGTTTTCTTCACTCATGGCAGCCTCCAATTTCACGCAACAAGAACAAGTTTAAGTTATTTTTGGATTAAAGCAAAGAGTTGGCTAGGGTTGTTGCATGAGCCAGTCTTTTATTCATATTTTACCACCGCAAGTCGCCAACCAAATCGCCGCAGGTGAGGTGGTAGAGCGCCCTGCCTCAGCAGTGAAGGAGTTGATGGAAAACAGCGTGGATGCTGGCGCTAAACGTATCTCGGTGCGTATTGAACAAGCAGGGAAAAAGCGCATTGAAGTTGAAGATGATGGCATGGGTATGTCACCTGCAGATGCAGAGCTTGCTTTACAGCGCCATGCGACCAGTAAAATTGAATCATCAGAAGACTTACATCGCATTGCTTCGCACGGTTTTAGGGGCGAAGCCTTGCCTTCGATTGCTTCGGTATCACGTTTTCGCATGACAACAGCGGTAAAAGGTGACTCCGAAGCTATAGAGGTGCGCGTGGATGGTGGTTTGAACACACAAACGCGCCCTGCAGCCAAACGCAAAGGCACCAAAATTGAGATTCTGGACTTGTTTTTAAACACACCTGCACGTTTGCAATTTATGCGCACCGACAAAACTGAAGAGGCAGCCATTGTCGAAGTTTTTAAAGGTTTAGCATTGGCACACCCCAATGTTGCCATGTCTTTGCAGCTTGATGGACGCAAACGTTTTGATTTTATGGTGCAAAGTGAAGAAGCAAGAGTGCTTGCCATCATGCCCAATGATTTTGCTGACAACTTTTTAGCGCAAAGTTTGGAACATGAAGGTATGAAGGTGACGGGCTATTTGGGTTTGCCGACTTTTCACCATAGAGACAGTACACGGATGTTATTTTTGGTGAACGGGCGGGTGATTCGGGATAAACAACTCATTGCAGCTTTAAGGGCAGGCTACCGTGATGTGATGTTTCACGACCGTTATCCCGTGGCTGTGATTCGCTTAGAGATAGACCCAGCGGCTGTGGATGTGAATGTGCACCCTGCCAAGCGGGAAGTGCGCTTTAAATCGCCACAAGCTGTGTTTGCAGCCATTGTGGGCTGTGTTCGCACTGGTATTGAACGCATGGGGCAAACGGTGGCTTCTACGACCACAGGCAAGGCTTTGGATGCCATGCAATCTTCATATCGCCAGACACAGCCAGTTGCGCATAGCAGTATGCCACGGTTTGTTTCGGAATCTTCTGCAAACTACCGCCCAAGACCTTCAAATATTGTGCCTGAGGATGTGCAAAGGCTTTTGTTTTCAACGCCTTCACCTTTGCAACAAGTGGGAGATTCGCAATATGCTGCGGAAGAAGCATTGGATTTGGGGCAACCTTTGGCACAAATTCATCAATGTTATGTTTTGTCGCAAACGGCTGATGGTATTATTTTAGTGGATCAACATGCAGCACATGAACGTATGACGTTTGAAAAGCTTAAAAGCCAGCTATCTGGTGGCAAGGTTGCCGCACAAATGCTGCTTACACCCGAAGCTTTAGATTTGGGTAGTGAAAGCATGGCATGGGTGTTGGATAATCCTGATGCATTGCAGCCTTTTGCTGTATCTTTAAAGGTAAAGGATGAGCAAAGTGTTTGGATTCAAAGTGTGCCTGCGATGTTAAGCCAAGAATCACCAGCAGAGCTTGTGGCAGAGCTGATTGAATCATGTATGCTCTTAGGCATAGAAGCTGAAGGTGATAAAACAGGGCTAGGGCGCATATTAGAGCGTTGGTTGGGTAATCGCGCTTGCAAAGGTTCGATTAAAGCAGGGCACACCCTTAGACATGAAGAGCAGGTGAACTTATTGCGGGAAATGGAACAGACACCCAATATCGCACAATGTAACCATGGTCGCCCCACCTATGTTGGTTTGTCGCTGTATGACTTGGATAAGCTTTTTGGACGAAAAGAATAAGAAAAACTGAATTGCCTTAGCCAACTAAATCATGAGTATGCGCCTCGAATTGATAGATAAGCGAGGCAAAGTATGAATGAAACATGGGCGCAGGAAGTTGTAAGTTGGGAATATTCCTCGGCTGCTACCCCTGATTTAAATGAAGTGCCGATTCAACCCTTTCCTGCATCGTTGCATAAGCATGGGGAAACACGTGTGATTGCCTTGGATTTATCCAAAGAGTTGGAAACACCATATTTGGCAACCTCTCCGAACTTGCTTGCCAATTACATTCGCATCAATCCGGGTGAAAATATTCACACACATGTTGAAGCGACATCTGAAATATTTTTTGTGATGCGTGGTTCAGGTTATACAGAAACAGAAACAGGTACGATTCAGTGGAAAGAAGGGGACTCGTTTACCTTGCCGTGTAACAAAGGTGTGACTCACCATGCCCATGAAGATAGTGCGTTGTACTGGACGCATGATGGACCATTGCTTGAACATATGGGTGTGGTGCCGAATAAAGCGATGTTTAAACCTGCTTTTTACAGCAAAAAATATATGCTGGATGAAGTGGAACGCATTCGTGAAGTTGCAATGACTGAAAATCGAAACCGTGTAGGTATTATTTTGGGTAACCATGCTTCTGCGAAGTCAAAAACAGTAACCCATACAATGTGGACATTGTTTAACCTTTTGCCTAAACAACAGATGCAAAAACCTCACCGTCATCAATCCGTTGCTTTGGATTTGGCAGTATCAGCGGGCGAAAATACCTATACTTTGATTGGTAAAAAAGTAGATGCTGATGGTCATATTATCAATCCCGTCAAAGCGATGTGGGAAAAGAATACAGTCTTTGTAACGCCTCCAGGCTGGTGGCATTCGCATCACAATGAATCAGATACCGATGCTTATGTGTTTCCTGTGCAAGATGCAGGTTTGCATACCTATATGCGGACTTTAGATATTCAGTTTGTGCATTAACTAAAATATGTATCAGCTTCTTCTTGCGTTTTATCCATCGCTTGCTGAATGCGCACGGTAAATGCTTGGGCTGATTCATCACTGTTGGGGTATAATGCTTCACCAACCACCACAATGCCTTTGCTAAAAGGTTTGGGTACATAAAACTTATCCCATGAAGATAAACGCCAATAACGGTTGGTGGCATAACAGACGGGTACAATGGGTAAGCCTGATTTGATGGCAATTTGGGCAACACCATCTTTGACCACTTGCGCAGGGCCTCTTGGTCCATCTGGGGTGATACCGGGTGAATAACCTTCTTTTGCCATGCGAATGACTTTAAGCAAAGCTTTTGCACCACCAGTGCTGGATGAACCACGGGATGCTTCAAGACCGAAATTGTCGAAAACAGCAGCGATAAGCTCACCATCTCTATGGTCGGAAATAATCAAAGGTCCTTGCCACTTGCCAAGGAGTAGGGGTGTGAGCAAAAGGCGAGCATGCCATGAGCTGATAATGCAGGGTGTGTTTTCAGGGCGAATAGCAGAACCTATATATGTCCAGCGAACAGAGGCACGCAAAAAACGAATAACAGCTGTGACAGACCAAACAATCAGCTTGTCTTTAAGGCGCATGTTTAGTCGTCGCCAAATTGAAGTTGGTACAATTCAGCATAGATACCACCTTGTTCAATCAAGGTATCATGTGACCCAACTTGTACAATTTTCCCAGCGTCCAAGACTACAATTTTATCCGCATTACGAATGGTGGATAAACGATGGGCAATCACCAACACCGTGCGGTCTTGCATGAGTTTATCAATGGCTTGTTGTACCAAACGTTCAGACTCGGTATCCAAGCTGCTTGTGGCTTCGTCCAAGACCAAAATGGGCGCATTTTTCAACAAGGCACGAGCAAGGCTTAAACGTTGTCTTTGCCCACCCGAGAGAATCACACCACGCTCACCAACCAAGGTATCGTAACCATTTTCTAATTTTTCAATAAACTCATGGGCATTGGCTATTTTGGCAATCGCTATGACTTTTTCGCGGTCTATGTTTTCATGACCATAAGCAATATTATGCAAAACAGAATCGTTAAAAAGTACGATTTCTTGGGTGACCAAGGACATTTGTGAACGTAAGTCAGTTTGTTTAAAGCTTCTGATATCATGCCCATCAAGGCATATGCTGCCAGAGCTTGGATCCATAAACCGCAGCAACATATTGGCGAGTGTTGTTTTACCCGCACCACTGCGTCCAACAAGGGCGACCACTTCGCCTGTTTGGATGTTTAAGTTGATATTTTGCAACACAGGTTTGGAGGCGTTGGGGTAGGTCAAACATACATCGTTAAATGTAATATTGTTTGAAAAAGGTTGGATGGGTTGTGGTTCTTTGGGGTCTTGTACATCAACGGGTGAATCTAAGATTTCAAAGATACGCTCAGCAGCTGATAAACCTTGTTGTACCTCGTTATTTGCACGAGATAAACGGCGTACGGGGTCATAAAGGAGCAGTAAAGAGACAATAAAAGACATCAAACCACCTGCAGTGGCTTCACCTTCTGCAACACGAATACCGCCATACAAAAGAATGCCTGCAATGCCCAAACCTGCAACAAACTCCATGATTGGGAAGGATAATGCTTGTATTTTAAGGGCTTTGATTTGGTGGGTCATAAAGTCTTTGGTGATGGCTTTGAATCGGTTTCGTTCATATTCCTCCATACAAAAGGCTTTGACCACACGAATACCACCCACGGTTTCTTCAATCAGGCTAGACATTTTTCCCATAGATACTTGACCATCATAACTGGCTTTACGCATTTTTTGTCCAAAATGAACAATAGGATAAACCATGATAGGAAACACAATGAGTGAAAGTAGTGCCAACAACCAATCTGAGTTGAAAATCACTGCGAGTAAGAAAACAATCGACATGACATCACGCATGAGTGAAGTCACCGTGGTGCTTACAGCGCCTTGTAATAAGGTAATATCGTAAGTGATGCGCCCGAGCAGTTCGCCTGTTTTACGGTGGGTAAAAAAGCTTAATGATTGCCCTGTAAGTTTGCTGTAAATCATGTTTCGTATATCATAAATGATACGTTGACCAATATAGCCCATTAGCGTTGCTTGACCATAAAACGCAATGCCTTTGATAAGGTATAATATAATAATACCTATGGGCATGAGATAAATATAGGTCATATTTTTACCTGATAATACTTCATCAAGCATGGGTTTAAATGCCCATGCTAGTGCAGCTGTGCAAGCGGCAAGAATAATCATGCAGATAATGGCAACGATAAGTTTGCCTTTGTATGGAACTAAGAATTGTAATAAACGACGGTACATAAAATCCTATGATTGGGGAAGACGAATACGCTGCCCAACTTTTAATGTGGAATGTTTAAACTGGTTTAATTTTTTTAAGCTAGAAACACTAACACCATATTGCTTGGCAATGCTCCATAGGCTTTCACCTTGGTGAACGGTATGTATATGTGCAGTTGCATTTTGTGGCGATAAGCGCCCCATACGCGTGAAAAAGTCTATACTTGCTTTATACATAGCTTGAGCTAATTTTTTCTGGTGTGATTTTGATTTAAGTAACTTTTCTCGTTTGGGGTTAGAAATATAATCCATTTCTACCAAAATACATGGTATTTCTAATGTGGTTAACACCGCAAAACGTGCATGTTTTGGGTGGTTATACTTGATAGGAAAGGTGCCTGTTAATTTTTTAATCATCAGGTTAGCCAACATTTCTGAGCTATCTAAACCATCACGTTTTGCCATATCACCCAAAATACCACGCACCAGCGGGTCAGTGACTTCTTGTTCAGGGCGAGCGCCGCCAATTTCATCCACAGCATTTTCTTTAGCAGCAAGGGCTGCTGCAACCCTATCAGGTGTTGCGCCACTTTCTGAAAGCGTATAAACACTTGCACCTTTCACGCTACGTGTTTTGATTGCATCGGCATGAATACTAATCATCATATCTGCATTGATAGCACGAACTTTTCGTACGCGGTTTTTTAAAGAGACATAATAATCACCACTGCGTATCAGCACGGCTTTCATTCCTGGGCGTGCATTGATAAGTCGGGCAAGTTGTTTGGCAACAGCAAGTGTTACGGTTTTTTCTTTGAGTTTGTTTTTTCCTGTTGCGCCAGGGTCTTCACCGCCGTGACCTGCATCTACAGCTATGATAATATCACGATGTTTACCTTTGTTGCTAATGTCCTTTGTTTTTATGACTTTCTTTTGCTTGGGGATTAAGTCGACAACAAGGCGATGAGATTTCTTGGAAGATTTTTTGAGTAAAAATGAGCGGGGTGACACTCCTTTTTTAACATCTAAAACAATACGGGTAACACCATTCTTTTGTTTGCCATGTCGAATGGATAATAAAACAGGGTCAGGCAAGGCTAAAGATGAAGGTTTTGCCTGCATTTTAGAATTTGCGATATCGATGACAATGCGTTCAGGGTTGTGCAGGCGAAAAATTTCATATTTTGTGCTTCTTGATAGGTCAAATACTAGGCGGGTATGATCAGGAGCTGTCCACATGCGTATATCGTTGATATTGGTATAAGCCAAAGCAGGGGAAGCGGCAAGCAATGTAAGGGCATAGAAAACAAAGGCAAACAAGGAAACTCTGCGATGAGAAACACGTTTTTTTGCCAAATTTTTCATGGGTCAGGTGCACTCCTATCATGCTAAGTTAGCCTAATCATGCATATTATCAGCTAAAATTAAAGGAATTCGATATACATGATGTGTTGACTTGCCGCAATTCTGCACTACGTTTCGATATATGTCGAATTGTTCTAGTTTAGATATTGATGTTATGGCGGTGAAGTTTAAAGCACTGTCTACGCCTGTGCGTTTAAAAATATTCATGGAACTAACCCAATGCTGCTTACCAGGCGCCAATTGTGATGTGCAACGTTGCATTGGTGATTTGGCAGCATTGGTAGATGTTGCACCATCCACACTGTCGCATCATATGAAGGCATTGAATGAGGCGGGGTTGGTTGATATGCAACGCGATGGCAAGAGAATTATTTGTAGGGTAGATGCGGATGTTTTAACGCAGTTATCCGATTATTTTAATATATGATTATTTTAATGAATAAAAGGGGTGTATTGGTATGAGTGACCATCATAATATGGATAATATTCGTCAAAATGTAAGAGAAGAATATGCGAAAGTAGCAGAAGCGAGCAATGAAGGTAGTTGCTGTGGTGAGGTTGCCAGTTGTTGTGGTGTATCTGATGATGCTGCGATTAATACATTGATTTCCACGCGTTTGGGTTATTCAGAAGGCGATTTGGATGCTGTACCTGATGGTGCCGATATGGGTTTAGGCTGTGGCAATCCTAGAGCGATTGCCTCACTTAAAGAAGGGGAAATAGTGGTGGATTTAGGCAGTGGTGGTGGTTTTGATGCGTTTTTGTCCGCCCGTGAAGTTGGTGTTTCTGGTAAGGTTATTGGCGTAGATATGACACCTACAATGATTTCAAAAGCACGTAAAAATGCACTTAAAGGCAAGTTCTCTCAGGTTGAATTTCGTTTGGGCGAAATCGAACATTTACCTATCGCGGATAATACGGCAGATATTATTATCTCTAACTGTGTGATTAATTTATCACCCAACAAACAGCAAGTATTTAATGATGCATTCCGTGTGTTAAAGCCGGGGGGTCGTTTGGCAGTTTCTGATGTGGTGGCAACAGCTGAAATGCCTGAAGAAATGAAAAGTGACCCTTTATTACATGCGGGCTGTATGGCGGGCGCTGAATTAATTGAGGATATTGAAACCATGTTGCAAAAAGCAGGTTTTGAGAATATTTGTATCACACCAAAAGATGAGTCACGTGCGTTTATCAAAGATTGGGCGCCTGGGCGTGGTGTGGAAGATTATGTGCTTTCAGCTTATATTGAAGCAGTTAAACCGGGTGGTGTAGATTGTGAGTCGGGCGTGTGTGCGACTTGGCATACATGTGACTAAGTAAACTTGTGTATTGGCTTCATAGTTGCTATAACTACTATTATGTTAATTCTTACACGAAAATCAGGCGAAACGATCACCATAGGTGAAAATATTGAAGTCAAAGTCTTATCGATTAAAGGTGGGCAAGTGCGCATCGGCATTGATGCGCCACAGTCCGTAAGCATTACGCGGGAAGAGGTGTTACTGAAGCGTCAGGAAAATGCCGAAAATAAGGCATAACCCGTTTGTTGTGTTAAATACCTTCACCTGCAAAGACTGTTCCACTTGCAAATACAGGTGTACTTAAATATTTCTCACCACCATCAGGGAAAATACAAACGATAGTTCCTGATTGACCTTGCGCTGCAAGTTGGTGCGCAATTTGTAAACTGGCCGCCAAGGCACAGCCACAAGACTGACCACATAACATGCCTTCTTCACTTGCTAGGCGTTGTGTAAGTTCATAGGCGTCTTCAGTTGTGATGCCCAGTTTGGTGTCGTACACTGTTTCATCATAAATGCCAGGCACAATACTTGATTCCATATGTTTTAAACCTTCAATACCGTGAAAAGGTGAGTCCGGTTCTGCTGCGATAATTTGTACTGCGCTATTTTGTTGTTTGAGGTAACGACCAGTGCCAACCAAGGTGCCAGATGTGCCCATAGAGGCTACAAAGTGTGTCACTTCTTGATGGGTATCACGCCAAATTTCAGGACCCGTTGATTCTTCATGAGCCTTGGGATTGGCAGGATTATTGTATTGGTCTGGTTTAAAATAAAGTTCAGGTGACTGCTTATAAAGCTCTCTAGCCAATAGGATTGCTCCATCAGAACCTTCTAGAGGGTCGGAAAAGACAAGTTCTGCACCAAAAGCCTGACAAATACGCTTGCGTTCATCCGACACATTTGCAGGCATTACAAGTTTTACCTTATAACCCATTGCAGCACCAATCATAGCGAGCGCAATGCCCGTGTTTCCAGACGTAGAGTCAAAAATAATCTTGTCTTTGGTTAGCGCTCCAGATGTGATCCCTTCTTTAACCATCCATAGAGCAGGGCGGTCTTTAACAGAGCCACCTGGATTATGGCGTTCTAGTTTGGCAAGAATTTGAATGTTATCAGGTAAATCTTTAGTAATATTGGTGATGCGAACCAAAGGTGTATTGCCAATGAGCTCAAGAATAGTGTGTTGATAATGAGGCACGTGCTGACTCCCTTGGATAAGATGCGCGTATTTTCAGTGTTTATCGGTGATGTGCAAGTTTATTCTGTAAATAAGGAATGGTGCCCTCGACAGGAGTCGAACCTGTGGCCTACCGCTTAGGAGGCGGTCGCTCTATCCATCTGAGCTACGAGGGCATTTTTTCTTTAAAGTCCGCCGCTAATCTTCCAATGGCCATCGGTATTGGTAAAGGTCAGCTGTTCACGTTGTACAATTTCACGCCAGTCCCCATCCGCAAAAACCTTTAATATATAGGTTTGTTCACAAATAGCGTGGTTATCATCAATGATACGTATTTCTTGATCTCTAGTATCCATGTGAACCTTTTCGAATCGGGTAAACACTTCTGCCATTTGTGCTACCTTATGTTGACCTTCATGTTTTAAATAGTTGGCATCTAAAAGTGAAGTGTACTTCTCTATATTTTGTTGGCTTATACTATGGTTTCTAGCCTCTAGTAAGGTTTGAATACTTTGAGCTTGATTATCTGTACATGCTGTAATCATAAAAACTGTAGTAATGAAAATAAAACGAAACATCACATCAGTGCTTCAGCTTGTTTACGCCATTGGTTTTGTACAGGTTTTTTTTGGAGTATACTTAATACTTCTTTTGCATAGTCCTTTTGTTTTAATGCGACGTATGATGCAACAAGGTAATATAAAATCTCATCAGTTTGATGACTATTGGGGTAGGTGTTTTTGGCCTGAATAAAACGGTTGGTTGCTGCAACATAAAGCTTTTTGTCAAAATAAAATTTCCCAACAATGAGTTCATGTTTAGCCAAGCGGTCGGTTAGTTCTTGAATGTATTGTTTGGCTTGGTTGAAGTTTGGATTATGGGGAAACTTTTGGTTAAGGGCAACAAAAGTATCCCTAGCTTTATTTGAGAATTGCTGGTCATGGTAGGCATTGGATGATTCTTGGTAATAACTCATACCAAGCAAATATTGTACCTGCGCGAGTTGTGGGTGCGTAGGGTGGGTATCCATAAAACGCAAAGCCAATGTTTCACTAAGTACATATTGTTCGTCCAAATAAGCTGCTTCAAGGCGTAATATTTTGGCTTTTGTTGCATATTCACTGTATGGATATTTGGCTGCAAATTTCTCAAGAAATTGTACTGCTCGTGCATATTTATTCGAAGAAATTAAGCTTTTTCCTTTGAGGTAGTCACCTTTAGCAGATTTTGAAAAATTTAATGGTTCGCTTGCGCAAGAACTGAGTAAAAAGGCTGCAATGATGAGGGTATATTTAAACATAATTAAGGCTCTCTTTATGCAGTTGCTTTGGTTTGAATATTTTGTAAACCTGCCATATAAGGTTGTAGTGCAAGGGGAATATTGACGCTACCATCAGTTTGCCAATAGTTTTCAAGAATAGCAACCATGGTTCGTCCAATAGCCAAACCAGAGCCGTTAATGGTGGCAACAGCTTGCGGTTTGCAACCTTCTTCACGGAAACGAATACCAGCGCGACGCCCTTGAAATTGCCCAAAAGATGAGCATGATGAAATCTCACGATAAGTATTTTGGCTTGGTAGCCAGACTTCTAAATCAAATGTTTTTTCAGCAGAGAAACCAAGGTCTCCAGCACATAGATTGACCAATCGATAGGGTAATTCTAATGCTTCTAAAATAGCAGCAGCATGTGATAATAGTTCATCTAGGGCGGTTAAAGCATTTGCAGGGTGTACGAGTTGTACAAGTTCAACTTTATCAAATTGGTGTTGGCGAATGATGCCCCGTGTATCGCGCCCAGCAGAGCCAGCTTCACGGCGAAAGCATGGGGTGTAGGCACAGTGTTTAATGGGCAATTGTGACGCTTCAAGAATCATATCTTGGTAAAGATTGGTGACGGGGACTTCTGCTGTGGGGATAAGAAATAAGTCTTCCCCAGAAAGTCTGTAGGCATCATCTTCAAATTTGGGCAATTGCCCTGTGCCCGTCATGGTTTTTCGATTGGCAATGGCAGGAACCCATACTTCTTCATAACCATGTCTGTCAGCATGTTTATCCAGCATGAATTGAATCAGTGCACGTTCCATGCGTGCGCCAGCACCTTTGAGTACAGAAAAGCGGCTGCCAGCTAGTTTGGCACCTGCGTCAAAGTCAATGATGCCTAAATCTTCACCAATATCCCAATGTGCAGGTACAGTATCTGTACGCGGATTTCCCCAACGGCGAATTTCCACATTGTCTGCTTCATCCCGCCCCGCAGGTACACTTTCATGAGGTATATTGGGAATTTCAAGCAACGCTAAGTTAAAGGCTGCTTCAGCTTCCTTTGCTTGGGTATCTAACAGCTTGGTTTGTTTGCCTACTTCAGCCATGCTTTGAAGTTCTGCAGTCGCATCTTCGCCATTTTTCTTTTTTAAACCAATCAGCTTGGACACTTTATTACGCTCAGCTTGAAGCTGTTCAGATTCACTTTTTAATTGGCGTTGTTGCGCATCAAGTGTTAAAGACTTCTTCCAAGTAGAGGTTGCGTTTACAACATCTTCACCACGTTTTTTTAATGCTTCTTCCATGTTTGGCGCATCAGTACGTAGCGCTTTGCGGTCTATCATTCATTGTCACCTGTATCTGATGTGTTTGTTGTGTCATTGGTTGCATTTTCATCAAAATCACTGTCAAAGTCAGATTCAACAATATTTTCATTATCACTGTCATCTTGTTTTTCAACCACACGCACTGCACCAATCACACGTTCTTTAGCAGAGCAGTCAATTAATGTTACACCTTGTGTATTACGACCAATCACATTGATGCCATTCATACGAATGCGCACCAAACGACCTGAGTCTGTCATCATCATAACTTGGTCGTCATCCAATACTTGAAGTGCACCAATCATATCACCGTTGCGTCCACCTGTTTTGAGCGTAAATACGCCTTGTCCACCACGTTTTTGTGTATTGTATTCACTGACTGCCGTACGTTTACCATAGCCATTTTCAGAAATAGCCAAGAATGTAGCTTTTTCAGCAACCACAGACATGGAAATCACACGGTTACCTTCGCTCATGCGGATGCCTGTAACACCACGCGTACTACGACTAAGTGGGCGAACATCTGTTTCACTAAAGCGAATGGCTTTGCCATTGCTTGAAGCAAGCATGATATCTTGGTCACCGTTGGAGATAGCTACAGCAATTAACTCATCATTGTCATCCAAACGAATAGCAATAATACCATTGGAGCGAATATTTTTGTATTCGGTGAGACTTGTTTTCTTCACCACACCATTTTTGGTTGCCATGATGATGTACCGACCATCTTCAAATTCACGCACAGCCAGTGTCGCAGAAATTTTCTCACCTTTTTCTACAGGTAAGATATTGACCAATGCTTTACCACGCGCAGCACGACCTGCTTGTGGGATTTCATATACTTTTTTGCGGAACACACGCCCTTTATCCGAGAAGAACAATAAGAAGTCATGTGTAGATGCAACCATGAGTTGTTGCACAAAATCTTCATCTTTGGTGGTCATGGCAGTTTTGCCTTTGCCACCACGACGTTGTGCTCTATAAAGCGTTGTTGGGTTACGTTTAATATAACCTTCATTGGAAATGGTAACCACCATATCTTCTTCGGTAATCAAGTCTTCAATCGATAATTCTGCGGTTTCATCAATGATGATAGAACGGCGTGGGTCTGCATATTTGTCGCGGACTTGTTCAAGTTCTTCGACAATCACTTTCATCAATAATTTTTCATCAGCCAAAATTTCTTTAAGATATTTAATTAAAGCAGCTATTTCATCAAACTCGGCTTTAATTTTATCATATTCTAGACCTGTTAGGCGCTGTAAACGCATATCTAAAATGGCTTGAGCCTGTTTTTCAGATAGTTCAAACTTGGCGCATAAACCTTCTTTGGCTTCTGCTCCTGTTTTACTAGCGCGAATAAGTTTGATGACTGCATCAATATTGTCCAAGGCAATCAATAAACCTTCCAAAATATGAATGCGCGCTTCGGCTTTGGCTAAATCAAACAAACTACGGCGTGTTACAACTTGGCGTCTATGATCAAGGAAGTGTAATAATAATTCGCGTACACCACAAAGTTTGGGTTGACCATCAATAAGTGATAAATAGTTGCAGCTAAAGTTGCACTGCATGGCTGTTTGTTTGTAGAGGTTGTTTAATACAATTTCAGGAACTTCACTTTTTTTCAGGTCAATGACCAAGCGCATACCATCACGATCCGATTCATCACGAACCTCTGAAATACCCTCAATTTTTTTATCTCTCGCTAATTCAGCAATATATTTGTGTAATTTTGCTTTGTTCACTTGGTAAGGAAGCTCAGCGATAACCAATGACTCGCGTTTGGTGCGTTTGTTGCGCTCAATCACCACTTTGGCTCGCATGGTGACCGAACCGCGGCCTGTGGCAAATGCATCACGCATGCCTTTGCGACCATAAATGAAACCTGCGGTTGGAAAATCAGGACCAGGCATGATTTGCATCAATTCTTCATCATCAATATCAATATTTTTGGTTAAAGCAATAATAGCATTGATGGCTTCACCCAAGTTGTGTGGAGGGATGTTGGTTGCCATACCGACAGCAATACCTTGCGAACCATTAACCAAAAGATTGGGGTATTTTGCGGGTAAAACTTTAGGTTCAGACAAGGATTCATCATAGTTGGGACCAAAATCGACAGTGTCTTTATCAAGGTCTGCAAGCAATTCAGCAGACAGTTTACTCATGCGGGATTCGGTATAACGCATGGCGGCAGGGGAGTCGCCATCCACAGAGCCAAAGTTACCTTGACCATCGACAAGCACATGACGCATGCTCCAAGGCTGTGCCATACGCACCATAGCATCATAAACAGCGGTATCACCATGAGGGTGATACTTACCAATCACATCACCCACGATACGCGCGGATTTTTTATAAGGCTTTTCAAATGTAGAGCCTAAATCTTGCATGGCATATAGAATACGGCGGTGAACAGGTTTTAAACCATCTCTAGCATCAGGTAATGCCCTGCCAATGATAACACTCATCGCATAATCGAGATAAGAACGTTTCATCTCATCTTCGATAAGAACAGGTAACGCAGGGTTTAGATTACTATCATCCATGTTTCAAACTCCGTAATGGTGCTATCATTGATGCTATTTTCACTTCGAGCAGAAGCATAAATAGCCATTGAACTAATGTCTATTATAGGTTGATGTTTTGCTTATAGCCAACTTGTTAACCCATGGCTTGAAGAAGTGTTTCTAATGATTCCATATCAAGTTGGGATTCACCAGGTTTATCTGATTTGATAATAATACCTTCTTTTTTTAAGGCGCTGGCGGCACGAGAAATCGTTTCTCGGCTGGTTGAAAGCTGATCAGCAATCATCTGGTGGGTAGGTAGTTGAACTGTGACAATACCATTGGTCTTGTTTTTGCCAAAACGATCCCCAAAATCTTTAAGGTAATGATAAAGGCGGTGGGGGACATCCAAAGTACTAATACGCTCAAGCACTTTGCTGGTGCGGCGTAACCGAGATACAGTTTCAGATAGTAGTTTTAAGGCAACCTTGGGCTGTTGGAGCAATAAACGTTCAAAGTCAGCCCGTCGAATCTGTGCCAAGCGTGAGTCGTTGAGTGTGACCACAGTGGCTGAGCGAGGTTGTTTGTCGAGTAGAGACATTTCTCCAAAATAAGCGCCTTCTTCAAGTAGCGATAACACCACTTCACGCCCATCGGGTGCATAGTATGATATTTTGACTGAGCCCGAAATGATGATAAATAAGGAGCAGCCGTCTTCACCTTCTTGTAATACAATGGTTTTTTTGGGTACATCATGAAAGGTAATTAACTTTTGAATAGACTCAATCTCATTGTCATTAAGCTCTGAAAACAATGGGATATTTCGCAATAGATTATTCATACGTTTAATTCTTCCTTTTCTCTAATACACGTTTGTTTTGCATGTCTTAATCAATAGCCCTTGCTGAAGCAATAGCAGCTAAGTTTACAATATCATCAACACTAGCACCTGTTTGCAAAACATGAACCTGTTGCGGAAGCCCCATAAGAATTGGGCCGATAGCTGTAGCTCCAGCAAGTTCTTTAAGTAGTTTATAGGCTATGTTCCCTGCTTGCATAGTGGGGAATATCAATACGTTTGCTGATTCAGTCAATTTAGAAAAAGGATAGTTGGATAAAATATCACTATTTACTGCCGTGTCAGCTTGCATTTCACCATCAACAACCAGTTTAGGGTGTGTTCGGTGAAGGATGCGTACTGCATCGGCAACTTTTTGAGACTCAGCATGGGTGGAACTACCAAAGTTTGAAAAAGATAACATGCCAACTTTAGGTTCAATACCGAGTGATTCTGCTGTTTTAGCCGTTAGTACAGCAACTTCTGCAAGTTGTTCGGCATTCATCTCAACATTAACAGTACAATCGGCAAATAATAAGGCACGTTCTTCTAAGATTAACAAATACATGCCATATACATGATGGTGTTTACTTGTTTTTTCATCATGCCCCAATACTTTAAGTATAGGGCTAAGTGCTGTTGGGTAGTGTTGTGTGCGACCTGTGAGCATGCCATCTGCAAATCCCTGCCTTACCAATAAAGAACCCAAAGTATTTTTATCATGTTTAAGTGTTTCCACGGCAACATTTCGTAATACACCATGGCGTTTACGGTCAAAGTAAAGGGCATCAGCTAGGCTATCAAAACGGGAGTTTTCTTCGTTAGGGTCAATGATTTCTACACCTTTTAAGTCTAGGCGCATCATTTCAGCTTGGTTTTGGATGCTTTCTGGGCAACCAATTAACATGGGTTTTGCGATGTTTTCATCACGCATCACTGTGGCTGCACGAATAATGGTAGGGTCATCACCTTCAGGGAAAGCCAAACGTAAAGGTTGGTGCCTAGCTTTGTCCATAACAAGGCGCATAAAGGTGCGGGACTGGTCAATGCGCCCTGCAAGTTCTTGTGCATAATTGTCAAAATCAGTAATCGGTTGACGAGCAACACCTGTTTCAACTGCTGCTTTAGCGACAGCGGTGGGCACAACCTCAATCAACCGCGGATCAAAGGGTTTAGGTAAAATATACTGTGGGCCAAAACGCAATTCTTTTTCACCATACACTTTAAGCACAGATGCGGGCACTTCTTCACGGGCTAATTCAGCAAGTGCATGCACTGCAGCAATTTTCATTTCTTCGTTAAAAGTGGTAGCACGCACATCCAAAGCACCACGGAATAAAAATGGGAAACCAAGTACATTATTCACTTGGTTGGGATGGTCAGAGCGACCTGTTGCCATAATTAAATCAGGGCGTGTACTCATGGCTACGTCATAATTGATTTCTGGGGTTGGGTTTGCCATGGCAAAAACAATGGGTTTGTTTGCCATGCTTTTAAGCATTTCAGGGGTAACCATATTACCTTGCGAAAGCCCAAGGAAAACATCGGCATCTACCATGATTTCTTCAAGGCTGGTATCTTTATCGCCATTGGCAAAGTGTGCTTTGTGAAAAGGAAGTTCATCGCCACGGTTGTTATGAATCACACCTTTTCTGTCTAAGAAGTACATGTTTTTACGTTGCGCACCAAGCTCTTCAATCAAACGCATGCAAGCAAAACCCGCAGCGCCAGCACCAAGGCATACAATTTTAACATCTTCAATATTTTTGTTTTGCAGGATAAGTGCATTGATTAAAGCTGCGGTTGTAATAACAGCCGTACCATGTTGGTCATCATGCAATACAGGAATATTAACACGTTTCTTTAATTCTTCTTCAATAATAAAACATTCAGGTGCTTTGATGTCTTCTAAGTTAATACCGCCAAAGGTTGGCTCTAGGCGAGCAACTGTTTCCACAAATGCCATGGGGTCGAGTTCATCGATTTCGATATCAAATACATCAATATCAGCAAAACGTTTAAATAAAATGCCTTTACCTTCCATCACTGGTTTACTGGCAAGTGCACCGATATTGCCTAGCCCCAATACAGCAGTACCATTACTTATCACACCTACCAAATTGGCACGAGATGTGTAATCATAAGCCTTGTTGGGGTCTTTTTCAATTTCCAAGCAAGGAATGGCAACACCAGGTGAATAAGCAAGTGCTAAATCGCGCTGGGTGACACAAGGTTTGCTAGGACGCACACTTATTTTGCCTGGAGTAGGTTGGCTATGGTAGTCCAGTGCATCTTGGTCAAAGGCTGAAAAGGTTTCTTGCTTGGGCATGTGCTGTCTCCTTGGTAAAGTACTGCCGAACCCTAGCAATTTAGTGGCTATGATAACAGTTACAAATTCATTTAGTTTATTTTCATGTAACGCTGTTACGCTATCGGCGCTTTTAGAGAAAGTATGTTTGATTTTTTTTGTAGAACTGATGCGCTATGGAGTGGCTTAGTGAGTGAACATATTCGTGAAATACCATATAATTACACGTCATATTCAGACCGTGAGATTGTTAAACGCTTCTTAGGTGAAGAGGTATGGGACGACCTAAGTGTACTCCGTTCACAGCGTAAAACAGGTCGTTCAGCGCGTCTTTTGTTTGATGTTTTGGGCGATGTATGGGTCATTGAGCGCAATATTTTCCTAAAAAACGACTTGCTTAAGCATCCTAAACGCTTAAAGAAATTAAGGTTTCAGCAGCAGAAGCGTATTGATCGCATTAAAGCCAGCGCACAAGATAATCCAAGAGCTACACGGGTAGCTTGCTCCACAGAGCGTATGCTCGAAGACTTTTATGCATGGTTTGATAATGAACCCAAACGCAGACGCAAAGTCAAACGCGCTTTTGCCAAGTTTACCCATAAGAATAATATTCATTTCGATGCTTTTACATTAAGCCATCACGCAACCGATGCGACAGATTGGCGTTCACACTTGCCGTTTTGTGTGCTGACACCCGATACAGCTGAAGAAATACCTGGTTTGATTCGTACGATTCAGCAACAGGGGTTGGTTGTGATTCCGCGTGGTGGTGGTACAGGTTTATGTGGTGGTTCCGTACCATTATCCAATGACTCTGTGATTATCAATGTAGAAAAATTTGATAAGATAGGGAAAGTGGAAACCAGAAACATTGGCGATAAAGGTGAAGTTGCTACCATTTCAGCACAAGCTGGTGCTGTAACAGGTAAAGTGATGGATGCATCCAAACCCCATGTGTTTGCTACTGACCCAACCAGCCTTTGGGCATGTACGATTGGTGGTAATGTTGCATCCAATGCAGGCGGTAAACATGCTGTAATTTGGGGTACATGTGTTGATAACCTATTAAGTTGGAAAATGGTTACACCAGATGGACATTGGTTATTGGTGGAACGTATCAACCATAATATGGGCAAACTGCATGATGAAGCCTTGATACATTTTAAAATCACGAAAACTTCCTCTATTGATGGAACAGTGATATCTGAAGAAAACCTAGATTTGCCAGGGCATATTTTCCGCAAAGAGGGTTTGGGTAAAGACGTGACACGCAAAGCCATGGGCGGTTTGCCCGGTGTGCAAAAAGAGGGTACAGATGGTTTTATTGTTGAAGCCACCTTTATTTTGCACCGTGCTTATGATGTAACCCGAACGGTATGTTGTGAGTTTTTTGGACAAAAACTAGATGATGCAACCCAAGCTTTGGTAAATATTAAAAACCATGTGGACGCGCAAGAAACGGTATTTCTTGAAGGTTTTGAGCATTTTGATGAGAAATACGTTAAAGCCATCAATTATGTGAGCAAATCCACACGTCGCGAACGCCCTAAAGTGGTGTTATTGATTGATGTGTCAGGTGATGATGAAAAAGCTGTGGCACAGACATGTTCGGATATTTGTCGTTTGGCATCTGAGGGTAATGGCGAAGGTTTTGTGGCGATTTCTAAAGAAGATAGAGGACGTTTCTGGGGTGATAGAGGGCGTATGGCTGCGATTGCCAAACACACGCGAGCCTTTAAAATGAATGAAGATGTGGTGATTCCATTGCCACGTTTATCCGAATACAATGATTATGTAGAGTTTCTTAATATTGAAAACTCGATTGGTAATAAAGTTGATATCATTGATGCTTTGTCGGAATACTTTGAAACTACCAAAGATTCGTTAGATTCTGAAGACCAGTTGGTTCGCCAAGAATTAAACCTTGAAGATGATATGTATTTGGCTGAGAAGCTAGATAGTTGTGTGGCGATTATTAAACAAGCACGGCAAAAATGGTGTGATTTATGTAAAGGTTTAAAAGAGCCTGCAACCAATTACGCACAATATTTTACAGATATAGATTTGTTGGAAGACGATACGGTTTTTGGTGTGATTCAGCGTGGTGACTTGTGCATTTCATACCGTGAAGAAGTTGAAAAACCGTTGCTTGAGCACTTACGTGGTAATGAAACATTAGAAAATAAAATCAAAACGATTCACCAGCAAGTATTATCTGGTCGTGTCGTGGTTGCTACCCATATGCATGCGGGTGATGGTAATGTTCATACCAATATTCCAGTGAACTCGAATGACTATATGATGATGCGTAGAGCGCATCATGTGGTTGAAAAGGTCATGCGTAAAGCAGAAGAGCTTGGCGGTGTGATTTCAGGGGAACATGGTATTGGTATTACCAAGTTGGCGTATTTAAATGATGAAGTTTTGTCAGAAACTGCGGCTTATTTGAAGGGCGCAGACCCTGAAGACCTGTTTAACCGTGGAAAACTACAACCTGGTTTGGATTTAAGCTTAACTTACACACCAAGCTTTAATCTTTTAGAACATGAGTCTGTTATCATGGAAGCTGCAGATTTAACAGAGCTTTCGGAAGAAATTTCTCCATGTTTACGTTGTGGTAAATGTAAACCAGTGTGTAATACGCACTTTCCACGCGCCAATATGTTGTATTCACCGCGCAATAAGATTCAAGCATCAGGTGCGATTATTGAAGCCTTTTTGTATGAGTCGCAAACAGGAGCGGGTATATCTTTTGAGCAGTTTGAAGGTTTACAAGATGTGGCTAGCCATTGCACAATTTGTCATAAATGTGAAGCACCATGCCCTGTGGATATTGATTTTGGTGTGGTCACTGAAAAAATGCGCGCCTTGCTTAAAGACAAAGGACAGGCGCGGTTTAACATTGTTTCTAAGTTATCTTTGATGTTTTTGGTCATTCAAAATCCCGATTTGGTCAAGATTGTACGCGAAGTAGGTATTCGTTGGAGTTATAAAGGTCATCAATGGTTGCACAAAGCAGCGAAACTGATGGGCGTTATTAAAGATAAACCTGCGGCAACACGTAACTTGGATGGTATCCAAGCTCAAGTGATTAACTTCGTGGAGCGCCCATTGCCTACCTTGCCACTGAAAACATCAAGGCAAATTTTGGGCATTGAATCGCGTGATAAAAATATGATACCTATTTTACGTGATGCCAATAAAGCTAATGGTAGAGCTGTGTTTTATTTCCCAGGCTGTGGTTCGGAACGTTTGTTTTCACAAGTGGGCATGGCAACCCAAGCCGCACTCTTTGATTTGGGTGTGAATGTGGTGCTTCCACCATCGTATTTGTGTTGCGGTTACCCAAGCACAGCAAGTGGTGATCATGAACAAGGGGATAAGATTACTTATGATAATCGCGTATTATTCCATCGCTTAAAAAATGCATTGTCTTACCTTGATTTTGAAGCCGTGGTGATTTCATGTGGCACATGTTATGATCAGTTAACCAAGTATTATTTGGAAGAAATTTTTCCCGATGCACCTTTGATTGATATTCATGAATATTTAATGACGCAAGGGGTGAGCGTGGATAATGTGCAAGGTGTACAGTATATGTACCATGAACCTTGCCATAACCCACTCAAACGCCATGGCTCTGAAATGGTGATTTCATCTTTGCTGAACAAAAAATCTGTGGAAAGTGAAGAATGTTGTGCTGAAGCAGGTACATTGGCTGCTGCATATCCTGCGATTTCAGGAAAGATTCGCGCCCGTAAAGAAGAAAAAATGGCAGAAGCCAGTGAGAAGCTAGCTTTATTGGGTGATGAACAACAAAAAATCCTAACTTCTTGCCCCGCTTGTTTACAAGGTTTATCACGTTTGGAAGAAAGCTCTGGTGTGGATGCTGATTATATCGTGGTGGAACTGATGAAACAGTTGCATGGTGATGATTGGCAGAAAATATTTGTACAGCGTATTAAAGATGGCGGTATTGAACGCGTACTGATGTAGTTATAGGTTAGAACATAAAAAAAGACGCCCTAGGGCGTCTTTTTTTATGTCTTATCTATTGTGTACTTAGTGATTAACCAAAGCCTCAGCCCACGCTACCTAAGCCTTATGTGCGGCACGGCATCGATATAACTTATTTTCTTCTCCCTTTCTGTACTCTCAAGCTTGTTTTATGCTTAACAAGGCTGTAGATTTTTAATGTTAGTATATAAATAAAAGTAAAAATGTTGTATGTGTAAGAAAATATGATTTTCTTTTGAGAAAAGCTTAATGTGTAATCTAGTTTTGTAATAGCCTAAAGAACTGATAACCTTGCCCTTATGAAACAACTTACCCCTTCACATATAGAAATTATTAAACAGTTACAACAACGCATCCTTCTCCTTGATGGCGCGATGGGAACCATGATTCAAGCTTATAAACTTGAAGAAGCAGACTATAGAGGCGAACGGTTTGCCGACTGGCCATCTGAGCTTAAAGGTAATAACGACTTACTTTCATTAACCCAGCCGCAAATTATTAAAGACATTCACACGGCTTATTTAGAAGCAGGTGCGGATATTCTTGAAACCAACACCTTTAACTCCAACAAACCTTCCATGGCAGATTACGGCATGGAAGAACTGGTGTATGAAATGAATGTAGCGGGTGCAAAATTAGCGCGTGAAGCATGTGATGCGGCAAGTACGCCTGAAAAACCGCGCTTTGTAGCGGGTGTGATTGGTCCCACATCACGTACAGCATCTATTTCACCTGATGTGAATGATCCAGGTTTTAGAAATGTGACATTTATGGAGCTTGTGGAAACTTATAAAGTTGCCACCAAAGGACTTGTTGAGGGTGGCTCGGATATTATCCTTATTGAAACAGTCTTTGATGTGCTTAATGCCAAAGCCGCGATTTATGCCGTTAAAGAAGCTTTTGAAGAGCTTGGTATTGAACTGCCAATTATGATTTCAGGCACCATTACTGATGCTTCAGGGCGTACATTATCTGGGCAAACAGCGACAGCTTTTTATAACTCTATGGCACATGCAGAACCGATTTCTATTGGTTTGAATTGTGCGCTTGGTGCAGGCGAATTGCGTCAATATATTGAGGAGTTATCTAATACTTCTCCATGTTATATCAATGCACACCCGAACGCTGGTTTACCCAATGCTATGGGTGGTTATGATGAAACACCTGAAGAAATGGCTGCCGAAATTGGTGAGTGGGCGCGTTCTGGCTTTTTAAATATTATTGGTGGTTGTTGTGGTACTAGCCCTGAGCATATCCGCGCGATGGCAAAAGCTGTGGAAGGTGTTGCTCCGCGCGTGATTCCCGATGTACCTGTGCAATGCCGTTTATCAGGTTTAGAGCCGTTACATATTGATGAGAACTCATTGTTTGTAAACGTGGGTGAACGTGCCAACGTGACGGGTTCGGCCAAGTTTAAACGACTTGTGATGGAAGGCGACTATGATACCGCCTTGGATATTTGCCGTGAACAAGTGGAAAATGGCGCACAAATCATTGATGTAAACATGGATGAAGCCATGCTTGATGGTAAAGCAGCCATGCGGACTTTCCTCAACCTGATTGCATCCGAACCTGATATTTCTAAAGTGCCTGTGATGATTGATAGCTCGAAATGGGAAATCATCGAAGAAGGTTTGCAGTGCGTACAAGGCAAAGGTGTGGTCAACTCGATTTCACTTAAAGAGGGCGAAGAAAACTTTATCCGCCAAGCTAAGCTGATTCGTAAATATGGTGCGGCAGCTGTGGTGATGGCGTTTGATGAAGATGGGCAAGCCGATACTTTTAAGCGCAAAACCGAAATTTGTGAACGCTCGTACAAAGTGCTCACTGAAAAATGTAATTTCCCTCCCGAAGATATTATTTTTGACCCCAATATCTTCGCCATTGCCACAGGCATTGAAGAGCATAATAACTATGCTGTAGATTTCATTGAAGCCACGGGCTGGATTAAGGAGAATCTATCACATGCCATGGTTTCAGGTGGTGTGTCCAATGTGTCCTTCTCATTTAGGGGCAACAACCCTGTGCGTGAAGCGATTCACTCAGTGTTTTTATATTATGCCATCAAACAAGGCATGGACATGGGCATTGTAAATGCAGGCATGTTGGAAGTGTATGAAGATATTCCAACAGAATTGCGGGATGCTGTTGAAGATGTGGTCTTAAATAAACATCCTGATGCCACGGATAAATTACTGGATATTGCTGAAAAATACCGGGGTGACGGTGTTGTCGCGAAAAAAGCCGATGATGAATGGCGCAAGCTGCCTGTTGCCAAGCGCTTGGAACATGCGTTAGTCAAAGGCATTGATGCTTTTGTTACTGAAGACACCGAAGAGGCTAGACAAGCATTTGATGCGCCGATTGAAGTGATTGAAGGCCCACTCATGGATGGTATGAATGTAGTGGGAGACTTGTTTGGTGAGGGTAAAATGTTCTTGCCGCAAGTGGTGAAATCTGCGCGGGTAATGAAAAAAGCGGTAGCCTATTTGATGCCGTATATCGAGGCAGGTAAGGCTGAAGGTGTGAACTCATCCAACGGCACAGTGTTGATGGCAACAGTGAAAGGCGATGTACATGATATTGGTAAAAATATCGTGGGTGTTGTGTTGCAGTGTAACAATTTCGAGGTCATTGATTTGGGTGTGATGGTGCCAACGGCGACGATTTTGGAAGAAGCCAAGAAACACAACGTAGATATTATCGGTCTTTCGGGTCTGATTACCCCATCCTTGGATGAAATGGTGCATATCGCCAAAGAAATGAAGCGTTTGGACTTTAAATTACCAATTATGTTGGGTGGTGCGACCACATCCAAAGCGCATACAGCCGTGAAAATCTTCCCAGAATACGATGAGCCGATTGTGTGGGTGAAAGATGCATCTCGTGCGGTTGGCGTGGCGCAAAACTTAATTTCTGAGTTAAACCGCGCTGACTTTGTGAAAAATATCCGTGAAGAATATATTGGCGTGCGTGAGCGTTATTTGGGCAGACAAAAACAAACCGATTGGTTGTCTTTGGCAGATGCCCGAGCCAATTCAACACCACTGAATGAGGCTACGATTGCCGCAGCACCCAATAAACTTGGTGTAACGGTGTTGGATGATTTATCCATTGCCGAAATCCGTGAATATATCGATTGGTCGCCATTTTTTGGTGCATGGGAGCTTAATGGTGCGTATCCACGCATCTTAAATGACCCACACAAAGGCAAAGAAGCACAGAAGTTGTTTGATGAAGCCAATGTTTGGCTGGATAAAATCATTGATGAAGACTGGTTTACAGCCAAAGCGATTTTTGGACTGTTTCCAGCCCAAGCCACCGATGATGACACTGTGATTGTGTATGAAGATGAAGCAAAAACCAAAGAAAAAACACGTTTCCATTTCTTACGCCAACAAACGGATAAAAAAGATAAACGCGCCAACCTTTGTTTGAGCGATTTCATCTCCAAATCAGAGCAAGCCCATGACCATATCGGTGCATTTGCCGTGTCTATCTTTGGCGCAGAAGAAAAAGCCAAAGCATATGAAGCCGAGCATGATGATTATGCAGCGATTATGATTAAAGTTTTGGCAGATCGATTGGCAGAAGCATTGGCTGAAATGCTGCACAAACAAGTGCGTACAGACTACTGGGGTTATGCTGCTGATGAGTCATTAAGCAATGACGAAATCATCAAAGAAAAATACCAAGGCATTCGCCCTGCAGCGGGTTATCCTGCATGTCCAGACCACACCGAAAAAGGCACGCTTTGGCAGCTTTTGGATGTTGAGACTAACATAGGCATGGAAATCACTGAATCCTTTGCCATGCTACCAACTGCAGCCGTATCAGGTTTATACTTTGCCAACTCTGAATCGCATTATTTCATGGTGGGTAAAATTAACAAAGACCAAGTCAAAGAATATGCCAAACGTAAAGGTATGAGTATGGATGAAGCCGAGCGTTGGTTAGCACCTAATTTGGGGTATTAAAATGGGGGAAGTAATGTCAATTTTTACTGAAGAGGAAAGTACTTCTTTTGATTGTAAAAAGTCATTTTATAAGCTTCCCGAAACAAAAGTTGAAATGGCAAAAGATATAGCAGCTATGGCTAATTCAACTTTAAAAAAAAATAAAAACAGCACTATTTTAATTGGTAGAAAAGAAGGTGATTTTTATAACGTCTCTTATGATAAAGTTCCAGATGAAGCTGAAATTCAACAAACTATCAACTCGATGCTTGATCCACCAGTTCAGTTTAATGTAAAGAGAGTATCTCACGTTACCGAACAAGGAACATTTTCTCTGTTACAATTTGTAATCCCTTATAGCTCTCGGAAGCCACACTTATTTAAGAAGTTTAGTGATGGTCGTTTAAAGAAAAACTTTGAAGGCCAATGCTATGTTAGGCGAGGGTCTAGTACAGCGATTGCGAACAGAGTAGAATTGGCTGAAATTATTCATGATGCAGATGGTAGTCTTAACCCATATAGGAAGTTAATTGCTTATGTAGAAGCTCAGCAAAAGGCTGGTGTTCATATATCTACAAAGGAACTTGAAAGTCTTTTATTTAAAGGTCACCATATTCCATCTTTAAGCATACCAATGCGTTCATCTGGCTACTCTCAAACAAATAGCTTTGGGGTGAGTGTGTATAGAGAGATGCTTTCTCATAATATTTCCGAAGAACACAAAAATCTTTTTATTGAAATGACAGAGCTAATGGATGCAGATGATAATGATTTAGCTGAAATTACGTTTAATAAAATTGTAAAAGTTGAGGAGTCCCTAAGTTGTTGCATAGCAGGTGGAGTACTTTTCTCAAGGCTTAAAAATTCTGAGAAGTCAGAAGAATTGTTTAAACGCGCATTTGATTTAGCTCCTGATTATGCATATTTAAACTTTAGGTATGCTGAGAAGCTATATTTAAACAATAATGAAGATAAATCTATTCTGTTTTTTGAACGTTGCATTCAGTTTTGTGATGATTCTTCTTTAGATATTCTTAGTGGGGCACTTTATTGTTTAGCTATTATATATGTTAGGAATCATGTAGTCGGTCGGGCAGAAGAACTTTTGAAAAAATTTTTAAGTATTCATTTGGAAGAAGATAATGAAAGATTAACTGCGCAGGACATATTAGCAGCTATAAACTCGGGTGAATGGAGAGAAATTTGGTCAGTGAGTGAGTCCCTTGCTTCATGGAAATGAGAGAAATTCGGGAACATATATAAAATCGGGGACATATATGCGAATTCGGTGACAGTTTACTTAATTCTTGAAAGTTGAGTCTCAAAATCCATACGTTGATGCAAGATGTTTACAATGATGACCATGTTTGGTTTTACGCTATAAAACACCACATGTTTACCAACCGCAAAGCTACGAAGTGAAGGGTTAATTTCTGGGCGTTCTTTACCTTGTGTAGGATGTTTGGCAAGTAAATGAAAGCAATCATCCAACTGTTTAAGGTAAACATTGCGCTGCTTCTTTCCCCATGCTTGTTCGGTGTAGCGGGCAATGTTGGTTAAGCTGGTTTTGGCATTAGGCGTGAGCTTGAAGCTGCTCATACCTTGGCTTTGTTATCCAACTCATCAATAAAAGAATCGAGAGAGTAATCAGCAAAGTTGCCGTTTTCCATATCATCAATGCCCGATTGCAAAGCTTCTTTAAGCCTTGCTAGCTTCATTTGCCGATATTCTTCGCGTTGCTTATGCAAACGAATAGCTTCACGCACCACTTCGCTGGCGTTGTTGTAGTCATCGGTTGATGCGCAATCGCGCACATATTGTTCTAGGCTAGGGGTTAAGCTTACATTCATGGCATTGCCTCCTTAATCAAGGTTGATGAGCTTATCATTATGAATCTGTAGGTTTATGTCAAACTTTGTTATCAATGATTGTTATCTTTTGTGGGTTGTACGTTTAGAGCGTGACGAGAAGTTAGTGAGTTGCATTGCGGTTATCGATGATTAATAATCAAAATCGATGCCTAAACCGAGTGAATAGTAGGGTGTTGAATAATCGGATAACCTTTCCATAGGGCCGTTGTGTATTTTGAGATACCAAGGGATGCTCCACGAATCACTTTTAGAGCCTGATAATACAGTGATTTTCAAATCAACGGATGCGTCGCTTAAACCTTTGTCGCCGACTGTGACATCTAAGCCCATGCCAATCGAATCCAACACGCTTCTAAAAATAGGCTCATCAAAGCGTTCTGTGAAGGAAAGGGTAATGCGGTCAAAATCACTGAATTTTGTCGGCGTTCCTGCGAGAGGCCCCCATGTGATGGATGCTTCTTCGTCTTGTTGAAGGACGTAGATTTTATAACTGACAGAAAATTTACCTTGTTCGGTAAATCCTTTGCCGCCTAAGGCTAGGGTGATGTAGTTGCCAGATCTACTTAGGGCATCAAAGTATTCATGTTTACTTTGGTTGTATTCAATTTGTGTTAGGTATTGCCCCGCTGCATTTTTTAAATCCGCACTAATCACTTGCCCATTGGACCTATGCTCAAGGCTGATGCCCCACCAGCCTATGGCTTGTGAAAGGTCTGTGTTTTCCCAAACAAAATGAATTGCAGGGTTGTTTAACCTATTAATAATTGGTTTGGATGCGCGCACAGTATCATTGCCTGTTTCATACATATAAAAATCAAATGCAGTTGTATAACTGACAAAGATATTCATGCCACCGACATCTTGAGCGGGGCATAACGTTTGTTTTAGAAACTTCCCTGGTTTATTGCTGCAATTAAAGAAGTCATACCTAAAGGAGAAATTGCCTGCCAAGGCTTTTTCATCACCAGATGTTTGTTGAACAATCAATACTTCATTGTCCTTATAAGAATGAAAACGCCCATTTTCGGCTGCATAAACATGGCTAAAGGGCATAAAAAGTATTAAAAGTATGATGTTAAACAACAGCATGGGCGGAAGAGGGGACTTTATAGGTTTAATCTTCACCTAACATAGCTTCTTTGAGGTCGCCATCGGCAGGTTTTTTGCCCAACCAAACGGCGAGCAAAGCCTGTTGAAAATCTTCTCCTGCAATGCTGCCCACTTGTTTATCATTGATCATGACCGTGGTTGTACCATCCGTATTAAAATCATAGGTCACAGAATCACCTTTTTGCATGTCGTGGAAGAAGCTATTAAATTGATTCAGCCTCGCTTGTAGTTGCGCAAAGTTGGTTTTGCTGTTTTTTTCAAAACCTTTTGTCCAGCCATGGGTCAACTTATCTTTGCTGACTTCATCATATAAAAAATACATCCAAACACGTTTGTTGGTTTTGCTGTTGATAGCTGTTTCTGCAGACTGTGTTTTGCTTGGTAAATACAAGGCACCAATGTAAATATCGAAGAAAAACTTGGTGCGAACGCCTGCACCATTAAGCACCAATGTTTGCTCGCCTACATTTGCTGTATCGGCAACTTGTACGTCTTCAACTTCAACAGCGTGTGCATTGGTGACCAAACCCAAAATTAACCCAACCATCCATAATATTTTCATTATCAAGACTCCCACATCCATTATTCAACATGCTAACCAAATAACATTAGTTCAAATGAAATGGTTTTACAATGGAAGTTCGCTTTAAGATGTGTTTTTAGCTGATGATTTCATCCAAAAAGTCAGCAGTTTGTTGTAAACGGGCGCGTTTTTCTGCTTGGGTTAATAATGTGAGCTGACCATCTGGTGTGAGGCGGAAACGATTGGGTTCTTTTTGTACACGCTGCATCAAGGCCATGGGTTCAATGGGTGATTTCTCGGTGAATGTGAAACGTACACCTGTAGGTAGTGCATCCACGGCTTTTAAGTGCAGTCGTTGTGCGCGCCAGCGGATTCGCGCATTCTCTAAGCAATACAACGCTTCATCGGGCAGTTTTCCAAAGCGGTCGGTAAGTTCTTCAAACAACATGGATACTTGTTCATCGCTTTCAACCCGTGCAATGCGGCGATACAATGCCAAGCGTTCCCCTACTTGGGGTACATAGTCAGGCGGCAATATGGCATTAACACCCATTTCAACTTCTACAGCATCATGGGGCACAATCGATTTCCCTTTGGCTTCTGCCACGGCTTTGGACAACATATCCATGTATAAATCCAAACCTACGGCATCCATGCGACCGCTTTGTTCTGAGCCTAGCAGATTACCTGCGCCGCGTATTTCCATGTCTTGTCGGGCAATCATAAAACCTGCGCCTAATTCCGAATGCTCGGCAATGGCTTGTAGCCTATCTCTGGCATCGGGCGTCATGGCTCTAGGGTCTGGGGTGAACAAATAGGCATAAGCTTGCCTATGTGAGCGACCTACACGCCCGCGAATTTGATGCAATTGTGATAAACCCAACATATCAGCGCGCTCAACCAACAAAGTATTGGCATTGGCAACATCCAAACCTGACTCGACAATGGTGGTACATACCAATACATGCAATCGACCTTCATAAAAATCCATCATTTGTTTATCCAGCTCGGCTGGCGACATTTGACCATGGGCAATGCCAACTTGTGCTTCGGGAATATCCTCACGTAACCTATCGGCAATGCGGGTGATACTTTTGACGTGATTATGCAAATAATAGACTTGACCACCACGATACAATTCACGGCGAATTGCCTCATTCACCAAATGCACATCATACTGGCAAACCATGGTGCGAATCGGTTCACGTTCGGCTGGTGGTGTGCTGATAATGGAGACTGAGCGCAAGCCTGAAAGGGTTTGATGTAAGGTGCGAGGAATAGGGGTGGCGGTAAGGGTTAACAATGCCACGGTGGCATGCAGTTTTTTCAATTGTTCTTTGTGTTTTACGCCAAAACGTTGTTCTTCATCAACAATCACCATACCCAAATCAGCAAAGTCTGATTGGCAGGATAACAAACGATGTGTGCCAACAACGACACGGACTTCACCGCTTTTTAAGCCGTTAATCAGGGCATCACTTTCCTTTTTGGTTTGTAAACGTGATAACAATGCCACTTTCAAACCCAAACCAGAAAACCTATCACTAAATGCTGCGGCATGTTGGGTGGCCAGCACGGTGGTGGGGGCTAAAATAGCGACTTGTTTGCCTGACCGTGCGACAACAAATGCAGCCCGCATCGCAACTTCTGTTTTACCAAAACCCACATCACCACAAATGACCCTGTCCATGGGTGCAGCCTTGCTTAAATCATCAAGCGTGGCTTCAATAGCTTGTAGCTGTTCATCCGTTTCTTCAAAGGGGAAACGGGCACAAAAAGCATCGTAATCTTCTTGGAAATCAGAGATATGAATTGGCGTACGCTTGGCTTGCTGTCGCGCTGCATCAATGGCAATCAATTCATGTGCCATTGCCAATAAGTCTTTTTTGACGCGCTCACGTGTTTTTTTCCACTTGTCTGAGCCAAGTTTGTTTAACGGTGGATTATCATCACCCGTATAGCGGTGCAATCTATCTAACTCTTCTACAGGTAGATAAATACTGGTGCCACCTGCGTATTCGATGTGCAAAAAGTCGGCATGCACATCATCATCTTCCATCGCCACCAAACCTTTGTAGCGCCCCACGCCATGGTCTTCATGCACCACGGGATCACCCGTTTTTAGCTCCTGCAATGAGCTAAACAAATCGGCACGAATGGTGACCGAGCTTTTGCGGCGGCGTGGCAAACGTTGCCCGAGCAACTCTTGCCCAGTTAAAACAATTTTCTTCTCATCTTCAAGGATAAAACCAGCTTCTAAAAAGCCTAGCGAGGTGACGACTTTTTTATTCAGCCAGTCGTATAAACCTTTGACTTCATAAATGTTTTTAGACAGTGAGCTGCATACATCCAACATGCGGGCTTGTTGCCCCATGCTGTGGGCAACCAACATCAACTTCCAATCATCATCCAGTTTTTCTTGCAGCCAACTCAGCATGGCTTGCACAGGTTTGGCTGATGACTGCCAACGGATAATACTTGGCGCAGCTTGGATATGTGCTTCGGTTTCTAAATGTAAGACTTGGGTGTTAGTTTCAAGTGCATAAAGCTCTTGTGGTGCAATGGATGGTTCACCATTCATGCGTACCATTTCATATTGTCCGCGCACTTGTTCGGCAAAACTTTCGCGTTTCTCTTCTAAGCTATCCACGCTGTATATTTGTGCAGACTTGGGCAGATAATCAGGCAATCGGGCTGTTTCAGGGTAGGTCAGTGGCAATAATGCTTCAATACCAGGGTGCAAACGTCCTTTTTGCACAGCGGAAAGCATGGGGTGGGTACGATGCTGTGGAAAACGTGCGCGAAATGCAGCGGTAAAGGTTTCTACGCCTTGCCCATCCAAAATTACTTCGCGTACAGGTACAGAGGTAAAACTGGTTAAATGCTCAGCAGAACGCTGGGTTTCAGGGTCGAAATAACGTATGGATTCGATTTCATCATCAAATAAATCAAGACGAAGTGGTTTGTCTTCGGTGGCTGGCCAAATATCCAACAGACCACCACGCATGGCAAATTCACCTTGTACCAATACCCGTTCGGCAGCTTGCATACCCGCCTCGGCTAACTGGTGGGTTAACTTTGCGATGTCTAAGGTTTGCCCGACTTCCAATTGCCAAACATGGGCTGCGACCACTGGTTTGGGTGCAATACGATGCAACCATGCAGGTAGAGATGTGATGAGAATACCTTGGGCTTTGGGCGTGTGTAGTAGTCGCCCCAATGTTGCAAATCGTTCGCCGACAATGCCGTGGTGCGGGCTTACCCTATCATAGGGCAATACTTCCCAAGCAGGGAAACGCCATAATAATTCGGGTTTATCTTGAAGAAAAAAAGATAATTCTTCAGCTAAAATGCGATATGAGCGTACATCAGGGCAAATCCAGACATGTAGGCGGCTGCTTTTTTTAGCGCGTTTGGCTAAGTCATAGGCTAAACCGACTTGAGAAAGGTTGGCAGATATGGGTTCAGGGGTAGTGCTGTTGTTTGGCATGTTCAGGCTTTAATCGTTTTCAGTGTCTCTAAGGGCAAGTTGTGCTTCGGCAACCAAACTCTCCAACTCAACCAATACATCAGCACTGCTATTGATAATTAGGTTTTCAATACCTTGGGGTACGAGGCTGGGTTCATCAACTTCACCGCGCCAATAAATAATTAAACCATTCATGAATGCTTCAAGCTGTTCATCGCTCATTTTTTCATAGTTCTTGTTTTTTGCGCCTGCAGATAGGGCTTTAATGGCGCTGCTGCTTAGCTCTAAACCGCCCAAAGCAAAGATATCTTTGATTTCAAACTGCTTTAAGCCATTGGCAATACAAACTTTTTTATATACAACATTATTTTTCATGGCGCGAGGCTAACAGAGTGAGTAAGTCTCGTCCTCTATTGAAGGAGAGAAGTTTAAAAACCTTTTTAACCGTCACTCTCGCGTAGGCAGGAATCCACACAAAGCCTTGCAGACACTGGATTCTCGCCTACGCGGGAAAGACGGGGGGCTTTAAGAAAGGCTAGAGCTTTTCCATACTTTTAAAATAAAAGCATCACGCCCTGAACCAATGCGGTAGCGTTGGTAATGTTCGGGGTTCTTTTGATGGTAGTTTTGGTGATGCTCTTCAGCGGGATAAAAGGAAGTGTAGGGTTTGATGGCGGTGACAATGGGTTGTGAAAAGCGTTGGCTGGCTTCTAAGTCTTGTTTGCTTTGTTCAGCTAAGGCTTGTTGTTCATGGTCATGGTAAAAAATAGCTGAAGTGTAGTGATGACCTCTATCGTAAAACGAGCCGCCTGCATCTGTGGGGTCTATTTGTTGCCAAAAGGTGTGTAATAAAGTGTCATAATCGACCTTGTTGGTATCGTAAGTGATTTGTATGGCTTCAACATGACCTGTATTGCCTGCGCAAACTTGTTCATAAGTTGGATGATCAACATACCCACCCGAAAAACCAGAAACCACCGATAAAACACCGTCTATATTGGTAAAAGGTGAAACCATACACCAAAAACAACCACCTGCAAATGTTGCTTGTTTTTTAGTATGTTGTGTCATGTATGCTCCTTATTGTGTTGAAAGTCACTTCATATATAAGCCAGTATCATATAGTCATAGACTATACTTGATATTTGTATAAATGTAAGCAATATATAGATATAGAAGATATCCATTGCTTTCAGGGATTAGGTTTTGTTAGTTTTGGCATTGGTTGTGCGTAAGTAGTGTAAAAGAGATGCATGAAACATGGAGTTGATGATATGGGAATTTTGAGTGAACAGTTAGAGCAATCATTGAACAATATCTTTCGTGCTGCGCATTTAAAGCGCAATGAGTTTGTCACGATTGAACATTTGTTATTGGGTCTTTTGGATAACACAGAGGCTTATGCGGTATTAGAAGGTTTGGGTGCTGATATACCTTTTTTACGCCAAGAATTGGAAGAATTTATTCAGACACATGTCACGGTATTACCCGAAGATAGTGGTGATACTATTGCCAGCGTGGGTTTACAGCGTGTGATTCAGCGGGCTGTGATGCATGTGCAATCTGCAGGTAAAGATGAAGTGACGGGTGCCCATGCTTTGGTGGCAATTTTTTCCGAAAAAGATTCGCATGCGTGTTATTTCATGAATAAGCAGGGTATTACACGGTTGGATGTTACTACATTTATTGCCCAAGGTTTGGATAATGTACAATCATCGATTTCGCATAATATTGAGTTAGGGCATGTAGGCAGTGAACAAAAAGATGCATCACCGCTGGGTAAATATTGCGAAAACTTAACAGATAAAGCCTTGTTGGGTGAGTTAGACCCTTTGATTGGGCGTGACGAAGAGTTAAACCGCTGTATGCATATTCTTTGCCGACGTAAAAAGAATAATCCGTTGTTGGTTGGTGAAGCGGGTGTTGGTAAAACAGCCATTGCTGAAGGTCTTGCCAAACGTATTATTGATGAAGAAGTGCCTGATATGCTGCAAGATGCGCAAGTGTATTCATTGGACATGGGCGCACTACTTGCAGGCACCAAATACCGTGGCGATTTTGAAGAGCGCCTTAAAGCTGTGCTTGCAGCACTCAAAGCTGAAAAGAATGTGATTTTATTTATTGATGAGATTCATACCATTATTGGTGCAGGTTCGGTCAATGGTGGTGCTATGGATGTGTCCAATTTATTGAAACCAGCGCTGGCAAATGGTGAGTTGCGCTGCATGGGGGCAACCACATACCAAGAGTTTAGACAAACCTTTGAAAAAGAAAATGCATTGTCGCGCCGCTTCCGTAAGGTGGATGTATTGGAACCAAGCATTTCAGATACGGTAAATATTTTAAATGGTTTGAAATCACGTTTGGAAGCACATCATCAGATTAAATACAGCCGCCCTGCGATTGCTGAAGCAGCCAAACTTGCAGCGCGTTATATTACCGATAGGCATTTGCCCGACTCAGCAATTGATGTGTTGGATGAAGCAGGTGCTTCGGTACACTTAAAAGATGCGGGTAAACGCAAAAAACAATTGGGTGTACAAGATATTGAAGCAACCGTGGCATCCATGGCGCGTATTCCTGCACGTCAGGTATCCACTTCGGATAAAAAATCGTTGGTGAATTTGGAGCGTAACCTTAAATTGTCTGTGTTTGGACAAGATGAGGCCATTGGTCAACTTTCGGCAAGTATCAAATTATCAAGGGCAGGGCTTGGATCACCTGAAAAACCCATTGGTAGCTTCTTGTTTACAGGGCCAACAGGTGTGGGTAAAACAGAAGTTGCCAATCAGTTGGCGCGTATTATGGGCGTGGAATTGATTCGTTTTGATATGTCCGAATACATGGAATCGCATGCGGTTTCGCGTTTGATTGGTTCGCCTCCAGGTTATGTGGGTTATGAACAAGGTGGTTTGCTCACCGATGCGATTAATAAACACCCGTATTGCGTGTTGTTGCTTGATGAAATTGAGAAGGCGCATCAAGATATTTTTAATGTGTTATTGCAAGTTATGGATCATGGTACCTTAACCGATAATAATGGTAAATCGGCAGACTTTAGGCATGTGATTTTGATTATGACCAGCAATGCAGGTGCATTTGAAATGCAAAAAGAAAGCATTGGTTTTAGTTCGGTAAGTAATATTGGCAAAGATGAAGAAGCCATCAAACGTTTGTTTACACCAGAGTTTCGCAACCGTTTGGATGCAATCATTCCTTTTGCCCCATTATCCGAAGATGTGATTATGCATGTGGTGGATAAATTTATCATGGCATTGGAAATGCAACTTCAAGACAAAAAAGTGGAGTTGGATATTACACCTGCGGCAAGGAAATGGTTGGCGAAAGAAGGTTATGACCCATTGATGGGTGCGCGACCTATGGAGCGTTTGATTCGTGAACAAATCAAAAAAGCTTTGGCAGACCAAATTTTGTTTGGTGACTTACAAAAAGGTGGTGTGGCTACGGTGGATGTGGATGGTGAAGCTTTGGTGGTGCAACGGGCTGAAGAGGCTTGTGAAGAATAAGCTGAAAACCTTTGCCAATAAACATTTGTACGTATGAGTTGGCGTAACCCCAGCTATAAAAAAGATGTCAAAACCTATGCTGCAGATGCCACAAATGAAGACGTGGCTCAGCAAAGCATTTGTCTAGAGCCTATTGGTGTGGTGGATAGCCCTTACCAAGAGCGTTTTGCTACACCCAGACAACCTGCGTATGCCGTTGAAGATAAGTCAGGTAAAATTGTGCTCCATGCAGGGCATAATTACGAACAAGCTTTGCAAGATTTACAGACTTTTTCGCATATTTGGGTGATCTATTGGATGCACTTGAATCAAGGTTGGAATCCATTGGTGAAACCACCACGGGACAAACAACATAAACATGGTGTGTTTTCTACACGGGCGCCACATCGCCCCAATTCGATTGGTTTATCGCTTGTGTCGTTAACATCTATACAAGGAAGAACATTGTTTATTGGCAACCATGATATGCTAAATGGAACACCCGTGTTGGACATTAAACCTTATATCAAAGAAGCGGATATGCAGGAAAATGCTAACAACGGGTGGATAGATTTACTCAAAGCTTAATCAACCTTTGACTTTCAACCATTCAATTCAATAATCAAAGCCATGAAATGTCCTGCTTGTGGTACTTGGTATCCTGATCAAAAACTTTTTTGTTTGTCATGTGGTGATTTATTATCAAATAAAGATGGCAAAGTACGCTTGGGTGAATACCTCTTGCTTGAGAAAATTGGCCAAGGTGGCGTGGGCGTGGTGTATCGCGCCCGTCATGAGGGCATCAATCAAGAAGTTGCTATCAAACTGCTGAATCACAGTAGTTTTGGTGATACGCAGCACATGCAACGCTTTAAACGTGAAATGCGATTGCATGAAAAATTAGAACATCCGAATATTATTCATCTGATTGATGTACTCGAAGAGGGTGAAGTGATGGCGCTGGTGATGGAGCTGTTGCGTGGCTGTAGCTTAAAAGAATATGTTATTCATAAAGGTGAATTACCTTTGGGCGAAATTATTTATGTGGCTCAAGCTGTGCTTTCAGCCTTAGAAGTTGCCCATCAACAAAATATCATTCACCGTGACTTAAAACCCTCCAATATTTTCTTAACCGATCAAGGTGAAGTGCAGCTGATGGATTTTGGGTTAGCCAAATCAACCACCAGCAATGAAGATATTACAGCAAGTGGTATCACGGTTGGCACCTATTTATACATGGCTCCAGAACAGATTTTGGGCAAAGAGATTGGTGCATTCACAGATTTGTATGCTTTTGGTATTGTGTTGTATCGCATGGCAACGGGGATTTTACCCTTTATGTCCACGGGTGGTGGTGAGTTTGAAATTATGGAAAAACAAGTTCGGCATCAAGCTGAACACCCGAAAAAACTCAACCCTAATATCCCTGATGCGCTTGATGATTTGATTATGCATTTATTGCAGAAAGACCCGCAGCAGCGCCCTAAAGATTGTGCTGAAGTGATGTCGCGCATTGAAGAACTTGGTGAACCTGAGCGATTAAGCATTGATTTAACTGATATGCAAAATGGTGAAAATAGTGTTTCAACATTGTCGGATTTAAACCAAACCGTGATGGAGCAAGAGGAGAGTACGGCAGCGCTTATTGAAGCAGAAGAAACAGAAGAAGAGAGTATGACTGATACAGTTTCATACAATACATTGCTGGGTGCTTTTCTTATTGAGTCGCCTGCTGCTCCAGAATCACCACCCTTTGATATGCGGCACCCGCCAGCTTTAAGTCGTGATACATTAACACATTTGCGGAAAGCCATTGCTAAAATACCACCTTTACCTGAAGTTTGGTATCAAGTGCAGGCGATTTTTGATGATATTGAGTCTTCACCTGCTGATTTAGCCAAGGTCATTGCGCAAGATGCTGTTTTAACGGCTAGTATTTTGGAAATATGTAATTCTGCAGCTTATTTGCCAGCTGGGGCAAACCCTGTGACTGATGTTGCGCTGGCGTTAGCTCGGGTAGGTATGGGTGGTGCTGAAGCCTTGATTCTTGGTGAAATTATTCCCGAGTTTGGGGGCATTAAAAAATCATCTAAATATGTGCGTAGGTTGTGGTTCCATGGGCAAGCTATTGCCATGATTGCCAGTACACTTTCTGATTATAGTCAGGTGGTGGACAGTCAATCAGCAACCATGTTTGGTCTTTTACATGATATTGGTAAGTTGGTGATATTACATGCCGAACCAAAGGACAAGCTTGATGCACTGAAAGCTGCGATTGATGCTGGTGAAGATGTATTGTCAGCGGAGTTGCATGTATTGGGTTATAGTCATATCGATGCAGGTATGATGCTGGCATTGCATTGGAAATTACCGAGAAAAGTACATCGGTTTATTTATTATCATCATTTTCCTTGCTGGCAAAACCCACAAAGTTGGCCGCCAGATATACAAGCGTCCACCATGTTAATTCATATCTCACATTTGTGTTTAAGCTCACTTTTGGCAGAGGAACATCAAGATGTGCGTGGTATGCAAAATTTAGGTACACCCTTAGACCATGTACACGATGGTATATGGCAAGATAGTTTCCGTTCGCATGTGCCTGGTTCAGAATCTATTATGCGTAAACCATTGCATTTACCAATTACCGATGCCTCGTTATACAGTCAATTACGGGTGCAGGTCGAGCGTTTACAACAAGCGTTTCCTGATTTGTATTCAGGGGCTTAGTCATCACTTGTATGCTTGCTCAATGCTTGAAGACTACGCATTATACGCTGCGTGTATTTTGGGAGAGATTGAATGATTAGTTGGCTTTCTGGCGCTGTGCTTGAACTGGACCCATCAGGTAGTGTGGTATTGAATGTAAATGGTGTGGGTTATGAAGTTTTTGTGAGTATGCAAACACTGGTGGGCCTAAAAGTAGGGGCGCAGGTTAGCTTGCAAATTCATAGTTATGTGCGTGAAGACCAATTTACATTGTTTGGTTTTAGCGACCATAAAGAGCGCACCCTGTTTCGTAGTTTGAACAAAGTATCGGGTATTGGTGCAAAAACGGCATTAAATCTCATGTCTGGTATGAATGCGGCGGACTTGATGCAAGCCATTGAAAACAGTGATGATGTGGCGATTGCACGAACACCTGGTATTGGCAAAAAGACAGCACAACGTTTGATTTTGGAGCTTAGGGGTAAACTTATTGCTGCTGATACAGCAGTAAGCACAGGTGGTGGTTTGCATCATGATGTGAAGTCGGCATTGGTCAACTTGGGTTATAAACCTGCACAAATCGATAAAGTACTTAAAAGTGTGGATAGTTCGCTGGATTTTGAAGCCATGTTTAGGGCTGCACTGAAAGCCTTATGAACTTTGAACCTTTTGATGATGACGATATGGAAGAGCGCGTGGTTGCAGCTGCTTCCCAAGGTGAAGAGGTCTGGGACTCTGCACTTCGTCCCAAAACATTGGCAGAATATGTTGGGCAACCTAAGATTTGTGAAAACTTGTCCATTTTTATTCAAGCTGCAAACAAACGCCAAGAATCTTTAGACCATGTATTGCTTTATGGCCCTCCTGGTTTGGGTAAAACCACATTGGCGAACATTATTGCCAATGAAATGGGGGCGCAAATCCGTTCAACTTCAGGACCAGTGATTGAAAAACCTGGTGATTTGGCTGCCATGCTCACCAATCTGGAAGAAGGTGATGTATTATTCATTGATGAGATTCACCGTTTGAATCCACAAGTTGAAGAAATTCTCTATCCCGCCATGGAAGACTTTCAGCTCGACATCATGATTGGGCAAGGGCCTGCTGCGCGTTCTATTAAAATGGATTTGCCACGTTTTACCTTGCTTGGTGCAACCACACGCGCTGGTTTGCTGACCAATCCATTGCGTGATCGTTTTGGTATGATGATGCGTTTGGAATTTTATAATCATGCAGACTTGAGTCATATTGTGAAACGCTCTGCATCATTGTTGGAAATTAAAACCAATGAAAATGGTGCCGAAGAAGTTGCACGTCGCTCTCGTGGTACACCACGGATTGCGAATCGTTTGTTGCGCCGAGTTCGTGATTTTGCTGAGGTTGAGCATGATAGTGAAATCACTTTGGATGTTGCCAAATCAGCATTGGATAGGTTGGATGTGGATGAGTATGGTTTGGACTACCTCGATAGGAAGCTATTGGCTGCATTAATTGATAAATATGGTGGGGGCCCCACTGGCCTTGATACTTTGGCAGCATCCATTGCTGAAGAGCGGGATACTATTGAAGATGTGCTTGAACCCTATTTGATGCAAGAAGGGTTTCTCACACGCACACCACGTGGTCGTATGGCTACACCATTGGCATATACACATTTAAAACGGGATTTACCCGAATCTGATAAACAAGGATCATTGATATGAAAATTACATTATTTAGTTTAAGCATTTGCGCTGCATTTTTTCTTGCAGGCTGTGATGATAAACCTGCAAACTCTTTAGTGGGTAGCTGGAAGTCGGATAAAAGTAAAACTTTGGCATCTATGCATAGCATGAAAGATATACCTGATGAAACCAAAGCTTATTTGGAGAAAAACTTTTTTGGGCGTTTGACCATCACTTATACTGAAAACACGTATAGTGCAGTGCTTGATGGTGAAAAGGATATTCGTCCAGATAGTTACCCTTATCGTATTGTTGAAGAAACAGATGATTATTATATTGTGGAAAATGAATTGTTGGGTACAAAATTTAATAAGAAACTATTCAAAGATAGAGCTTGTTATTATGAGCTCACTTCAGAATGGAATTTCCGTGAATACTTTTGTCGGGTGGATGATTAATGATGCACCAGTTGGATGTTCGTATATATTATGAAGATACGGATGCAGGTGGTGTTGTTTATCATGCCAACTACTTAAAGTTTATGGAAAGGGCGAGAACTGAAGCCTTACGCAGTTGTGGTTTTGAACAAAGTGAAATTGCAACGCAAGATGATGTTATCTTTGCCCTTTCACAATCGGATGTTCGTTATTTACGACCTGCGGTTTACGATGATTTGATTCGTGTAGAAACGCAATTACTTGCAGTAAAAGGTGCGCGTATCTTGTTTAAGCAAGCCATATACAGGAAACAAGATGTATTGGTGACTGCGGATATTACCATTGCCACCATTAGCAAAGAAGGTAAAGCAAAACGAATACCTGAGTATATTCGAACACGTTTACTTAAGGAGATCTCATGAGTGAAACCGTGAATCATAATTTGTCCATTTGGACGCTGATTTTGGATGCTGGTATTGTTGTACAACTTGTACTGATTTTGTTATTAATACTTTCTTTTGTTTCTTGGGCTATTATTTTTAATAAGTGGCGGACATTTAAAGGGGCGAAACAAGAAGACACAAAGTTTGCCGATTTGTTTTGGGGCGGCTCGGATATGCAAAAAGTGCTCGCTGCAAGCAAAACCATGAAGGCAAGCCCTCAGGCTATGGTATTTCAGCAAGCATTTCGTGAATACTTAAAAGCCAGGCAAGCAGCCCAACAACAGCAAGAAGGTGAAGTGACAGCGGCAACGGGTATGTTAAGTGTGCGTCATGCTATGGATACGGCATGGTCTAAACAAATGGATCAATATGGTCATCATTTATCATTTTTAGCCACAGTTGGTGCAACAGCACCATTTATTGGTCTTTTTGGTACGGTTTGGGGTATTATTGATGCTTTTCAGAATATTGGTATCAGTCAAAATACATCTTTGGCAACGGTTGCACCTGGTATTGCCGAAGCATTGGTTGCGACAGCCTTTGGTTTGTTGGCAGCCATACCTGCAGTGATTGCATACAATACATTTAGTGCGAAAATGAAGGTATTAAATGGTCGTTTGGATGACTTCACCCATGAATTCATGAATATTCTTGCGCGGCATGTAAGAAAATAAGATGGAGCCACGCAAACGACATACACAATGGGATGATGAGCTAAAACCCATGTCTCAAATTAATATTACACCTATGGTGGATGTGATGTTGGTGTTGTTAATTATTTTTATGGTGGCAGCGCCCATGTTAACCCAAGGTGTGAATGTAGACTTGCCTGATGCCAATGCCCCACAAATCCGCCAACAAATCGAACCTTTGGTGATTTCAATTAAGAAAAATGGTGATGTGTTTATGCAAAATCATCAAGTTGATATTATGCAGGTTGCACCAAGAGTTGCGGCTATGCGCAAAGCGAAACCCAACCTTCCAGTATTTATTCGGGGTGATGCCAAAACAGCCTATGGAAACGTGGCGCGTATCATGGGCGATTTGGAAGCTGCGGGTATTAAACAAATATCTTTGGTCACTGAGCCACAGCATTAATACACTTATGTATGCTTGAAAAACGTGACTTGATTCTTGCTTTTGCCTTGCATGTGCTGGTTGTTGCCGTGATTGCAACGCTTCAAGCATGGCAGACAGAGCGAAAACCTATACCTGAGCGTTTGATTCGGGTGAATATGGTGAGTTTAAAAACTTTACAAGCCATGATGCAAAAACCTGAAGTAAAAACAAAAAATAAGCCCAAAATCAAACCAAAAGCTAAGCTGAAAACAAAACCAAAAGCCAAACAAAAAACTAAACCGAGGCCCACGCCAAAACCAAGAAAGAAACCCAAGGTTGCACTGGTTGCCAAACCCTCGCCTAAACCAAAAAAGAAAAAGGTGATTGAAGAACCCGATTATGATCCTTTTACACCCTTGGAATCCGCACCCGAGCCGCAAGAAAAATCAGCGCCTAAGCCGAAAACAAATAGCAAACAAGTATTACAAGACCTGTTGCAAGGGCAATTGTCAGAGCAAGAGCTCAACCGTTATATTCTTGGTATGCAAAAAGCAGTAGAGCGACAATGGAAAGTGCCCATGGAAATGATGGACAAGGTTAAACCCGCATTGGTATCTTTAACGCTAGCACCAACAGGAGATGTACTAAAGGTAACAATCTTAGAATCATCTGGTTCAGCCATGTTGGATGACTCCTTACGCAAGGCTATTTATGCTGCAGCACCATTTGAATTGCCCGCAAAACAGTTTGAATTATTTAAAAACAATACGATTCGTTTTTACCCTATTGAGTAATGAAGAAAGCAGGTTTATTCAGCGTTTTCTTGCGCTTTGGCCGCGCGTTTAGCCAATGCTTTAATCACATCATGTTTGCTGACTAACCCTTCAATACTGTTGCCATCAATCACAGGTAAGTGGTGCACGGCGGTGTCACTCATCAAGGTTGCCAAATCATTAAGCGAAGTATCAGGGGTGACTGTTTTTAGCTCCGTTGCCATGAGTTCTGCAGCTGTGAGCGCTTCTAAACGTTTGATTTCTTGTGCAAACCTATCTTCACCTAGTGGCAACACCATATCAAATACGGCAATCGCCGTTGGTACATGCAAGTTGGCTTGTTGGTCAATCAGGTCAGATTCAGTGATAATACCTTGCAAACGTTCTTCATCATCAAGAACCAATAAATAGTCGGTATTTTTATCCGAGAATTGTTGGATTATGTCTTGGATAGGGGTATCTAATAGACAATGTTCAGGATTGGGGTTCATCATATCTTTGGCTTTGAGCATAACACTCTCCTTGTGATGCTTTTTAGGTTAGTAGTATAACACTTATTGCCACTCTCGCCAACCATCAACCATAGGAAAGTATAATGCTGCTTTGACCTGCCGTTCTGGTTCTAAAGCTTGTACAGCTTTGACATAGTTGGGCAATTGCGTGGTTTCAACAGTGTAGCGGTGGAGCTCTTGATCCAACCATGCATCCAAGTCATCATCTTGATGCCAACCTGTTTTATAATCAATAATCCAACGTGTGCCATCTTGGTCAATAAAACTTTGATCGAGGATGAAATGTTTGCAAATTTTATCGTCAACAAAGGTTAATGCCCACTCTTGCTGTCTGCTTTGGTGCTGATTGGATAAAATCCAACGCGCTTTATCCGAGTTTAAAATATTATCCAAGCCTTGTTCGCAACGTTGCATGGCTTGTGCCAGATAGGTTTGGTTATTAATACCTTCACGCTGTAATATATGACGCATGAATGTAAGCAAAGCAGGGCGGTTTGTCTCTTGCCATTGTTCTATACCCAGCTGCGCAATGCGCTGAAGTGCAGCATGAAAAGCAATGCCTATACCACGCGCTGTAGCACTTGCCCACGTAAACTCTGGTTTGATGTGTTGCTTGGGTGATAAAGTACCCATGCTGGTGCTCGCGATAGATGGTTGCGGTTTAATCGCTGCAAGAGGCATAGCTATGCGTTGGTGTGGTGCTGTTTGTAGGTTTTGGTATGTTGGGTTTTGTGCAATATGATGTTGGATGATTTCGGCAGAATAACAGCTTTCATCTTCTTGCCATAATAAAGCCAGCAGTGATGATGATACGGGTTGGGCAGTTTTTTCAGAAACATGCCCAAACAAATGCAATTCAGCTTTAGCACGGGTACATGCAACATACAAAAGGCGGGCGGTTTCTAAATTGTCTCGCTCTGCTTCAAAGCTTTGAATAAGTTGGTAAATACCATTGTCAGCAGCACTTTTGTTGGGTAATGGGGCTAACAATAGTTGGGTTTTGCCTGCAGCGTAGGTTTCTGTTCGCACCAAAACATCTTTGTCACTTGCGCGAGGTGTTTTGCCTAAACCTGGCAATAAAACAGTATCCCATTGTAACCCTTTTGCACCATGCATGGTTAAAAGCTCAATGTCGCCAGCTTGGGGCAGTGATTCAGGTTTGGCATACAACTGATGCAAACGTTGATCAAGCAGGTCTAAATTAAAGTCTTGCTCTTGTTCCAGTGCACTTAACAAGTCGAAAAAGGAAGATGTATTGCTGAGTTGATTTGCTGATAATATGGTGGGTGCTTGTAAACGTAACCATGCGCTCTCTATGCAACGGCGCAGTGAAAAACGACCGATACTTTGCATAGCAGGTTCAAGCGCTTGAACGGCATGTTGGATGCGTATGCGTTCATCTGTTGCAATCGTATAGGATGTTGGCTGCTCTGTTGTTAAATCTTTTAAACTCGACCAGACAGATAGGGGCCTGCTTTGAAAAATATGTAATAATGTTTGTAGCGATAAACCAATACATGGTGAGCGTAATACTGCAGCCCATGCCACATGGTCTGAAGGGTGGGTTAAAGCTGCCGTTAAAGCACGTAAATCAATTATTTCAGGCTGTTGGTGTAAAGGCAGCATGTCTAAGGCACGAAATGCGATATTTTCACTTTGTAATAGGTGCATTAAAGCATGCAGGTGACCACGGTTTCGCGCCAAGACACCAACACGTTTTCCCTCAGCCTTGGCTTGGCGGATAATATTCAACATGGCTTCACTTTCGGCAGCATCATCACGTTGGCTGAAAATATTTAAGCAGACTTTACCTTGTGTTTTTTTGAAAGCATGAGATTGATGGTATTGGATAGCACCCGATACCATATCATTTTTTGCAGGAAAAATAGAGGCAAAGGCGAGGTTGACCCACTCAACAATAGCAGGTGCAGAACGAAAGTTTTGCGATAATGATAAAAAGGAAACATAGGGTAATTGAAGTTGATTTTGTGCAGCTTGAATAAATAAACGAACTTCTGCTTTGCGGAACCGGTAAATGGACTGCATAGGGTCGCCAACCATAAATAAACTGCGCCCATCATCGTGCCAACCTGCGGTTAAACGTCGCAATACATCGATTTGTAAGGTGGATGTATCTTGAAACTCATCAACCAATATATGTTTGATTTGATGGTCAAGGCGAAGCAGGGCTTCACTGGGTATCACATTGCCCTGTTCATCTTCATGCCCCAATGCTTGTTTAGCTCTTAGCATCACTTCAATAAAATCCACTTGTTTGTGTTGTGAAAAGACTTGCCAAAGTTGTGCGGCAAGTTGTTTGAGGCTGATAAACAATGCCTGTAATACATGCCAATCGTCATTGGAAAAATGCGGGGAGCGAGGCAATAAACGGATTTGGTTTAGTTTTTTTAGGGTTTGTGGGTCGTCGGCGATACAAGCCAATATTTGTTGCATGGCTTCCTTGTGGGCAGCATGTTCTTTGCCTGCTGGAAACCCTTCATTTTTGGTCAGGCGTTTACGCGGTTGTATCTTTTTTAGGTCATTGGTTAATAATAAAAATACCAATGCTTTCCACTGTGCCAAGTCTTCTGTTTGGGTGTTTGGCATCTGTTGTATATCTAGCAAGGTTTGTAATCCATGTTCATCTGCTTTTTCTACATCGAGATGTTTGGCTGCTTGGGCTGCAATGGCTGGTAAGTCTGCACGTAAAGAGGCAGGCAGGGCGCTCAAAGCTTCTGTGAGATGATGTTCGATAACATCTTTTAAGCATTGTTCAAGATGCAAACGAAATTGGGGCATATGGGCTGTGGGTAATAATACATCGGCTAACCACTGCTCACGCCTGCCCAGCAACATGCATAAGACACTCGTGAGTTTTTCGATGTTGCAGTCCATGTGCAAAATTAAACGCTGAACGGCTTGTTTGAGTTCATCTGGTGCATGTTTTTGGTTGGCATCTACCAGCAAGTCTTGCACGGCTTGTTGGTACAATGGTTCGCTAAAGTCTGCCGTGGTTGGTGTTTGCCCAAAGCCAGAGAGAATAGGGAGTTGCCTTGCCAAGCCTGAGGCAAAAGCGTCTAAGGTCATGATACGAAGTTGGGCTGGGTGTTGGGTGAGCTGCCAGTTTTTTGCTTGGGACTGTTGCAATGCTGCTTGGGCGAGTTGCCAAGTGGTTTGTGCATGAGCCTCTTGTGGTTTGCTTGTGGTTTCTGCTGTTTGTAATGCTTTAATTACCCGTTCACGCATTTCTGCGGCGGCTTTGCGGGTGAATGTTAAGGCTAAAATTTCTTCAGGTGCTTGGACGATTGCCAATAGGGCTAAAATACGTTGTACCAATAGCTCGGTTTTCCCTGAACCAGCAGGTGCTTGCACCAAATAGGAATGCTGTGGGTCAATGGCTTGGCTGCGTGTTTGTGCATCAATGACTGGTGTGTTGGGTTGGCTCATGAGACCTGACTGATGAGTTGCTGCATCATAGACTGACTTTGCCCAATATAACCACCACCAAAGAGGTTAGCATGATTGAGGATATGATACAGGTTGTATAAATCTTTACGTTGTTCGTAGCCGTTATCCAATGGGTAAACATGGTTGTAAGCTGCATAAAAGTCAGCGGAAAATCCACCAAAAAGCGTGGTCATCGCCAAATCACATTCTCTATCACCATAATACACGGCAGGGTCAAAGATGAAGGGTTTAGCTTTTGTATCTGCTGCGGCATTACCCGCCCATAAATCACCATGCAATAACGATGGTATGGGTTGATGACCTTGCAGTAATTGGGGAAGCAGACTTAGAAGTTGTTCTGCTTCATCTTGAAGACTGTTGTAAAAGCCATGTTGTGCCGCCAGTTTGAATTGTGTGCCCAATCGCTGCTCTGCCCAAAAACTTAACCAATCTTTTGTCCAACCATTGGTTTGCAGATTTTCTCCAATCACATTATCTGCCTCAAAACCAAATTGGGGTGCAGTTTGTTGGTGTAGTAGTGCTAAACCTTGACCAAGAGCCGTTTGAGAAGCAGGTGTTTGCTGCCCAAACTCGATATATTCAAGAATCAGCCAGCTGTATTGTTCATTGCTAGCCAGTGTATAAAGCTTGGGGATGTGTAAGGGGTTTTCTGGGCTGATATGGTCGTGGAGTGTTTGTAAGCCTAAATATTCTGCTTCTAAGGTATGGTATTTATTGGCTAGATTGGTTTTGACAAAAAACTGTTGCCCACACTGGCTGTGAACATGCCAAGCTTGATGAATCGAGCCACCTGATACTGATTGCCAAGTATCAAGTTGTATATCTTGCCCTAAAACCTCAGCAAGACTTTGACTGATATCAGTGCTTGCGGGAAACCTTGGCATGTTTACGATTTCTCCAACTTTTCATCACACGCCACCGCCAAAAAAGCTGAATACCAAAGTAGCCCAACATTGAGCTTACCACACCAACAATAAAACAGCCCAATAAAAAAGGTTGCCAAATCAGCAATGTACCATGGATTAACCAATCCAGTGTTAGCTCCATTTCAAAGGGGACTTCACCAACACCCATCACTACAGCACCAATTTTATAAGCGGCATAAAACATGGGTGGCATGGTAAAGGGATTGGTAATCCAGACCAAAGCAATGGACATGGGAAGGTTTGCACGAAACAAAATTGCACCACCTGCTGCCAATACCATTTGAAAAGGTACGGGCACCCAAGCACAAAATAAACCTACTGCAAAAGCCTTGGCAATAGAGTGTCGGCTAAAGTGCCACAATTCACTGGCATGCAGCAATGAACCAAAAATTTTCAAGTATTTATTATCTTTGATTGTTTTTGGGTCGGGCATGTATTTTTTGAGAAGTTTGCGTGGCATGGGTATTAGCTGTCCATGCGTGGGAAAACAGGGCTAGGTTTTTGGCATTGATGTCCAGCTTCCAATAATCCCCAACCTGCAACATCTTGCATGCGCAAGGCATCAATATTGATGTCGGTATTCATGATTTGCGAAAGCATTTGTTCCATTTTGACAGGCATCACGGGCGATAGCTGTACGGCAATCAAACGCAGTGCTTCCACCAAATGATAAAGCACAGTATCTAAGCGCGCATCATTGCCTTCTTTGGCAAGTGTCCAAGGTGCATTCTCAGCCACATAACGGTTGCCATGGCGCACTACTTGGCTGATGCGTTCAATCGCCAAATGGAATGCTTGGTTGTTCAAATGTTCGTTTACTTCGCGTTGCATGCCTTCAATATCAGCAATCAATGCACGGTCTTCGCTTTGTTCTTCTACCACAGCAGGCAATACACCATCTCTATACTTTTGCAGCATAGACAAAGAGCGATTGAGTAAGTTGCCCACATCATTGGCAAGCTCGGTGTTGTAGCGCGTTTTGAGTGCATCATGTGAGAAATCACCATCCAAACCAAAAGGCACTTCACGCAACAAGAAATACCTAAGCGTATCACTTTCATATTGATCTAATAAATCGGCAGGGCGCAAGGCATTGCCTTTGGATTTACTCATTTTTTCGCCTTCCACTGTCCACCAGCCATGGGCAAACACACGCTTAGGCAATGGAAGTTCAGCCGCCATCAACATCGCAGGCCAATACACTGCATGAAAACGCAAAATATCTTTACCAATCAAATGCACATCGGCAGGCCAGTATTTCATGTTTTCTGTGTCTTCTGGGAAACCAAGGGCTGATAAATAATTGCTTAGCGCATCAATCCACACATAAATCACATGCCCTTCATCATCAGGCACAGGCACCCCCCAAGAAAATGTGGTGCGAGAAATGGATAAATCTCTTAAGCCGCCTTCAACAAATCGAAGCACTTCATTTTGACGCGAAGCTGGGGCAATAAAATCAGGGTTTTCTTTGATATGTTCAATGATTTTGTCTTGGTATTCACTGAGTTTGAAGAAGTAGGATTCTTCCTGAATTTTTTCAACGCTGCGTTTACAATCTGGGCAAATTTCAGCCGTAAGACAGTTTTCTTTTTCAGGGTGGGTTGCATCTTTAAGCTGGGTTTCTGTCCAATAGGTTTCGCATGGCACACAATACCAATCTTCATAAAATCCTTTGTAAATTGCACCGTTATCCAAAAGGCGCTTCCACATAGCATGCACGCCAGCTTTATGGCGGTCAGAGCTTGTGCGGGTAAAATCATCATTACTAATCGATAATTCTGGCCACAATGTTTCGTAGCGTTGCACAACCTTGTCTGCCAGCGCAATTGGCGCAATATCGCGGGCTTCGGCAGCTTGTTGTACTTTTTGACCATGCTCATCCACGCCCGTTAAGAAAAACACATCATCGCCCGAAAGCCTGTGATGACGCGCCAATACATCGGCTGCAATGGTGGTGTACATATGCCCCAAATGTGGCTCATCATTCACATAATAAATCGGTGTGGTCACATAATAAGGCTGCGTACTTTCGGGCATGGGTGGTTTATCCTTAGTCTTAAAAATAATTGTGCCGCATCTTAACAAAAAAGCTGAGGAAAAACACGGTATATTCATGTTCACAATCATGTCATAAATGTATATTAGCTTCGCGTCGAATTTTGCACTATTGGAGCATGGCTGTGTTGGTAAGCGTGATACAAAAGAAAAACAGCAAACTTGCCAAGCATGGTATGCGTATCCGCGAGGCGACTACAGAAGATTTGCGTAAGTTGACAGTGTTGGTCAGTGAACTTTTTGCCATTGAATCTGATTTTAAACCCAATGTCCGTAAACAACGGCAAGGTTTGGCTTATTTGATGGAATGTGAGCAGGCGACCGTGCTGGTTATGGATTTGAATCATGAAATCATTGGGATGTGTACCTTGCAACCCCTTATTTCTACCGCAGAAGGTGGGACTGTAGGTATGGTGGAAGATTTGATTGTTGCCGAAGCTTGGCGTGGTCAAGGTTTGGGTACGCAGCTTTTAAATGCAGTGGAAGCCGTCGCTTTAGCACAAGGTATGAGTAGGTTACAACTGCTTGCAGGACGTGGCAATGCAGAAGCCCAATTGTTTTTTGATAAACAACAGTGGCAAAAAACCAATATGCGCGTGCGGCGAAAAAAGCTTTCGTTGCCTACTTAGGGAAGGTCTAAACAAGTCATCAACTCGCATCTTGTACAGCACACCCAAAGTCTGCGTTGTGCGTTTAAGGAATAGCTGAGCTATTACTTGCAACACGCGCCTCGCCTAAGAGCGCCTACTTTTGGAGATTTTGACTGCCCTGAACCAGAACTTGTTTTGTCCAGATCTGTTTAGACCTTCCTTAGGTTTTCTTAAGGAACTTTCTTAAATAAACTTCAAAAATCAATGCTTTGCTGTAAGCTTGGCTATGATGAACGAAGAAACTTTAACAAATATACATCAACAATGGATGCAAATGGCGTTGTCTGAAGCCATGAAAGCTGTGGGTAACACTCATCCTAACCCTGCTGTGGGGGCAGTGATTGTGCGCGATGGTCATGTGTTGGGTAAAGGTTTTACCCAAGCTTGTGGTGGCAATCACGCTGAAGTTGAAGCGTTGAAAAATGCAGGTGATGTGTCGGGGGCAGCGTTGTATGTCACCTTAGAGCCATGTGCATCCCAAGGGCGAACACCTGCTTGCACATCAGCGATTATTCCATCAGGTATTCAAACCGTAGTGTATGCATCATCAGACCCCAATCCTAGTATGGCAGGCGGGGCACAAGTTTTGGCAGATGCAGGTATAGAAGTGGTGGCAAATGTCTGCCAAGCCGAAGCTGATAGCCTAAATCGCCCGTTTTTTCATTATATTCAACATAACATGCCATGGGTGATTGCCAAAGCTGCCATTTCATTGGATGGAAAAATGGCAACACGCACCAAACATTCGCAATGGATTAGTGGCGCAGCCTCTCGCAAACATGCGCATGGTGTTCGCGCTTTGTGTGATGCGATTGTGGTGGGCGTAGGCACATTGGTTCATGATAATCCATCGTTAACCGTGCGTGATGCAGCCATTATGGGCAAACCACCATTAAGGGTGATGCTGGGTAAACATGCACCCAAACCTTGGAAAGATTGCAAGCTGCTCTCAGGTGAGGCTCCCAGCCGTTTTTATGTGATTCATGATAGCGATGATGCTTTGGCTTGGTCTGAGCTGGGTATGGATGTGGTGTTGGTGGAGAATTATGAAGCTGCATTTCAACATTTGGCAGCTGATGGTTGTTTGCAAGTCTTGCTTGAAGGTGGTGGAAAGCTTCATGCTGCATGTTTGGAGCATGGCATAAGCAATGAATTATTACTTTACCAAGCACCGCTTTTGATTGGCGGGGTGGATGCCATGAGTTTTTGGCATGGTGAGGGTGTAGAAACCATGCAGAATGCGCTGCATATCGCCAACATCGAGCGGCAAATATTGGGTGATGATATGTTGATTCGTGGGGATATTGTTTACCCTGCTTAAAAATATTCCGCTGTTATTGCCCAGCCTTGCTTGGGTATTGGGTTTGCTGTTTGCACGTTTAGAATGGGTTGTTTTTCCTTATTTTCTTATCTTTTTGTTGTTGTTGCCATGGTGGCGAAAGCTGTGGTTTTGGTTTTTACTTGCAGGTTTATTGTTTGGTGGTTTCAGTCTTGTTTGGCAGCAACAGCAAACCCGTGTACATGACAGTTGGTTGGGGCAAAAGATACATATCCAAGCTCAAATCCATGATATTCGACATACAGCGCAATACACACGTTTGCGGCTCGAAAATGTTCAGCGTGATGATGGTAACAAGTTAGATGCGCTGATTGATGTGTATGTCTATCATCAGCAACTTAAATTATTGCCCGACATGCAAATTGCTGCCACGGTAAAACTACACAGACCACACAATAAAAAGAACCCTGCTTATTTTGATTATGTGCAATACATGTTTACGCAAGGTGTTGCAGCTTCGGGCAGTGTGTCTGGGTCGATTGAAGTGTTGCATCAGCAAGTTTCGTGGTTGACGCTGGCAAGGCAGCATATACGCCAAGCGTTATCGGGTTTAGACAAAAACCAGCAAGGTATATTACTGGCTCTATTGCTTGCCGACAGAAGCCAGATTCCTTTATCTATTGATGATACCTTTGCCGCCAGTGGGGTAACGCATTTGCTGGCGATTTCAGGTTTGCACATGGGGTTGGTCGCAGGTTGGTTTTTTTTGTTGGCATGGTGGCTGATGACACGGCGAGAAGCTTGGATTGTGCGTTTTCCCGTGCGCTTGGTGGCATTAAGCGCGGGCGTATTGTTGGCTTTTACTTATGCCTTGCTGGCAGGGTTTCCTATCCCTGCACAACGCGCTTTTTTGATGTTGCTAGCGGGTGTGATTGCATGGTTGACGCGAGCAAGCCAAGTACCTTTAAACACCATGTTTGTTGCTTTATTACTGATTACTATGTTCGACCCTGCATCCGTATTATCAATTTCATTATGGCTTTCGTTTGTGGCGACTTCAGCATTGATTATTTGGGCAGGTCAACAAGCTGCGACCAAATCTATGCTTGCCCAAGCGTGGTTGTGGTTTAAGGGGATGTTTTGGGTATCGGTGATTGCATCGTTGGCAACGCTGCCCTTGATTGGTTATGTGTTTGAACGTTTACCCACATGGAGTTTGCTTGCCAATGTTGTGCTTGTGCCTCTCTATGCGCTTTGGGTGCTGCCTTTGGCATTGCTTGGTGAATTGTTGGCATTATTAGGGTTATCAGCATGGGCGAGCACGGTTTTTTCGTGGTCTGCGGTGGGTATTGAGCAAGGAAACCAGTATTTATTATGGATACAAGATTTGCCATTGGCAGATGTTTGGCTGCGGGCTGATATGCCGTGGTTGTTTGTTGTATTGGGTTTATTATTGCTTGTGGTGGGCGTTTTATGGCTGCAAGCAAGACGTATTGCAGCAGCTTCGTTATTATTGGTTGGTTTATCGGCTTATGTTTGGCTGGGTTTATCCGAAGCGGAAGTGGTACGACCAAAATTGCATGTTTGGGATGTAGGGCAGGGTGCATCGGCATTATTATCCTTGCCTGATTTTCAATTGTTGGTGGATGCACCTGGTAAACGCGGTAGCAAATACAATGGTGGCTCTATTGCAGCCCAAAATATGCGACACCTTGGCTTGCTGCATGTGGATGCCATGGTGATTTCACATGCACAATCGGATCATGCAGGTGGTTTAAGTCGGTTATTGGCAAATTTGAATGGTGTGGGTGCATTGTGGTTGGCAGATGTACCCAAAAATCGTATGTATTTCAAAGATATACTGGATAAATATCCTGTTCAATGGTTAAAAAAGGGTGATGTGCTAACGCTGGGGCAAGGTGTACACATGCAAGTTTTATGGCCACCGCAAGGTTATGCGCCGAAAAACAATAATAATGCTTCCTTGGTTTTACGGGTTAGTTTTTCGGATGGGCAAACGCTACTATTGATGGGAGATGCCGAAGCACCTGTTGAGCGTGCCTTGTTGGCATCTCAAGATGCGGAAAACCTGAAAGCTATTGATGTGATGCTCATGCCACATCATGGTAGCAAAACATCGAGTACAACCCACTTCGTCAATCAAGTGCGCCCCAAGCTGGTGATAGCACAAACAGGTTACCAAAATCACTACGGTTTCCCCAAAGATGAGGTGGTCAAACGTTATCAAGATGTGGGTAGTCAGGTGTTGGATACTGCCGATGGTGCGGTGCGGGTGATATTTGAAGATGGTCATCTAAATATAGAATAAAAAAAGAAAAAGGCCTGCTCGGGGAGGGGGGAGGAAGGGAGAGCAGGCCTTTTCTTTGCATCGAAGCACTGACGTTGTAACCTACAAAAACAGAACCCTAAAATGTTAGGGGGATGTCGCTCTTTGGTTTTAGGTTTCCCAACAAAGGGAACGCACACCACCATCGATTGACTTCCATATAAAACGTATCGGTTCAGTTTTATAAGTTACAACGTTAGTACTACGACACGCTGTTGATATAAGTATAGCAGAAGCTGTGCCAAAGTTGGTTGAGAAAAAAAATCCTTTATATACAAATATTTACATATTTATAAGGATTTATGTTGTAGTGCTTTTATTTTAGGGCTTTGAGGTTATATGTTCAAGATTTTGACAAGCAGTTAACCTTTTGACACATATCTTTTTGAAATCACAATTTGTGATTTCAAGTTGAGGAGATCTTGCATAAACAATCTGGTCGGTCTAGTCTGTTCGTGGTAGTTTGGAGGTGTTTATGACAAGCTGGCAATTACAAGATGCAAAAGCGCGTTTGAGTGAAGTGATTAAATCTGCGGTTCAAGAAGGTCCACAAGAAGTGACGGTGCGCGGTAAACCTTCTGCCGTTATTCTCTCTGTAGAAGCATATCAAGCGATGAAAAAACAACGCCCCGATTTTGTTTCGTTTATGCAGCAGTCTCCATTGCAAGGTGAAGATATGGATCTGCAACGCTCTGAATCATTAACACGAGATATTTCACTGTGAGTTATTTGCTGGATACCAATGTGTTATCCGAATTGGTTCGTCCCAAGCCAAGTGAGTCTGTGCTGGCATGGTTTGCGGATGTACCCGATGAAAGCCTATTTATCAGCGCATTGACCATTGGTGAAATTCGTAAGGGCGTAGAAGGCGTGCCTGATGCAAGGCGCAAGGAAAAGCTACGTGTTTGGTTGGAGCATGAGTTACCTGAATGGTTTGGTAAGCGGGTATTAAGTATTGATGTGCATGTAGCAGAGCGATGGGGAAGGCTACAAGCGCAAGCCAAGCGACCTGTACCAGCCATTGATAGCCTACTTGCAGCCACAGCACTGCATCATGAATTACGAATGGTGACACGAAATGAAAATGACTTTGACTATCAAGGACTTGAAGTGATTAATCCTTGGGAAAGTTAAATATGAAACGAATGGTATGCCCCACACATCCCGGTGAAATCTTAAAAGAAGATGTATTGCCTGAATTGGGAATCACAGTCACCAAATCAGCGAATCAACTTGGCGTGACGCGCGTTGCCTTATCTTGTTCAATGGTAAAGCAGGTATTAGCCCTGATATGGCATTGCGATTGGCAACATGGTTGGGAAGCAGCCTTGAGTCATGGGTAAATGTGCAATCCACTTATGACCTTTATCAAGCACCACAAAAGAAAAGGCCAAATATTAAGCCTGTGCAAAGTACTACGCATAAGTGTGAAGCTGCATGATTGCAAGACCTGACCCAGTGTGAGTGGAGGTTTAATCTGGGTTCTTCAAAAGAGCAGCTTGATGACCTCAAAAAACTGCTTAAAGAACTTTATTAGGTGTCAGCCCCTTATTTTATTTAACTCAATGGAGAATCAATTCAATACTGTACTAATGTTGGTTTAACTTGCTACATCCAGTTTAACTGTTTTAAATGCTCGCCCATGAGCGAATATACTTTACTTGATACTTCTACCGAACATGGTTTAACCATGCGTATATTTCAGAGTGGGGATGAGTTTTCCATTCGGGTGGACAGCGAAGATAGCGAGCTGATGAACAATGAATTTCACTATTCAGAGGATGCGTTGGCGGAACTTGCTTGTGAGCCGATTCGGCATAGAAAGAATGCACATGTGTTGGTCGGTGGTTTGGGTATGGGGTTTACGCTTGCTTCGACATTAAAACATACAAACGCTGATGCCACGGTGTCTGTGAGCGAACTGATGGCTGCAGTGGTGCGTTGGAACCAGCTTTATCTTGGCAAAGGTGCTGGTTATCCCATGAAAGATAAACGAGCGCGCATTATCAATCAGGATGTAGGCAAGGTGATGCGAGAGCATAAAGACACCTTTGATGCGATTATGCTTGATGTGGATAATGGCCCTAATGGTTATACACGCGATAGCAATGATTCCTTGTATGGGCTTGCTGGGCTGACCAATGCCCATGAAGCGTTGAAAAGCGGAGGTGTGCTCACGGTGTGGTCTGCTGCACCTGATATAGAGTTTACGCAACGTATGATGAAGGTTGGCTTTGAAGTGGAGCAGAAGCTTGTGAAAAGTCATCCCGAACAAACGCATGGGGCAAGGCATACGATTTGGATTGGTACACGCTACTAAAACCTCCGCATCATGCGCCTTTAGTACCCTCCAGGGTGTTCCCTCTGTATTAGCATTCACCTAAGGGCGGAAATCCAGTGGTCGCAAGTTTCATGTGGACTCTCTTGCTTCGCAATTTACCCTATCGCGAGAGTGACAGAAATTTTGAGTGATGCGTGTAAACCTTTCCCAAAGATAAATACTGATTAGTGTGTGCCCCGTGAGTTTAAGCGATATTGGATTAGATAGTTGGTTTGAAGAACATGCGAAGGCATTTTGTGTTGAATCGCAAAGTGTGGCGCGTGTCGTGGCTGTGGATAGAGATAGGCTTGTGGTGCACAATGGTTATGAAGAGTTATCTGCGGAATTATTAGGCAAGTTCTTTTATGGTGCAGAGCGGGCAACGGCGTTTCCGTGCGTGGGCGATTGGGTTTGTTTGGAGCATCATGATGCCAAAACAGCGTCCGCCAAACCATTTGCCAGTATTCATACCGTATTACCGCGCAAAACCCTGCTCAAACGCAAAGCATCGGGTTATGATGATGAGTTCCAACTGCTTGCTGCGAATGTCGATACGGCATTGATTGTGATGGCATGTGATTATGATTTTCATGTGCGTAAACTTGAGCGGTTTCTGGTGTTGGTAAACGAGGGCAAAGTTGAGCCTGTGCTGATTCTGACCAAAACCGATTTGATGCACCCTGAAGACATTGAAGATTTATTGTTTGATATTGAAGATGCTGGGATTCATATCAAAACCATTCAGTTGAGTAATAAAACGGGTGAAGGTGTGGATAAGGTTAAAGCACTGATTCAGCCCAAGAAAACATATTGTATGATTGGCTCATCAGGTGTGGGCAAAAGCTCGTTGATGAATCAACTGCTTGGCTCTGAACAATTTGAAACCCAAGAAGTCAGTGCCAACGGGGAAGGGCGGCATACCACAGTGCGTAGGCATTTGATATTGCTTGAACAGGGTGGGATGTTGGTGGATATGCCAGGTGTGCGCGAGCTTGCGATTGCTGAAGTCAGCGAAGGTATTGAAGAAAGCTTTGAGGATATTCTTGAGCTGGCGTTGTCGTGTCGATTTTCCAACTGTGGGCATAGCAATGAGCCAGGGTGCGCTATTGTGGCGGCGATTGAAAATGATAAGCTTGATATCGACCATTACGATAACTATTTGAAAATACAGAAGGAATCAGCGCATCATAAAACGACTTACCCCAAAGAGCGGCGCAAAGGTAAAAATGCCAGCCGCCTTGCTGAATCGAAAACACGCAACAAAAAACAACGCCTCACCGAAGCCCAACTCAAAGAAGCCAAACTCAAACATTAAGTGTTTTTAGAAACCATTAGACAACAATAAGCTATCTTACATTTATACAGCATTGGACATGAATTGATTAACTTTACTGATCGTCATTCCCGCGAAGGCGGGAATTCAGTGGTTGCAATGTTTATATGGACTCCTGTCTTCGCGGGAGTGACAGGGGATTTTAAGTTGGGCGTGAGTGGTTTTTTGCTTCAATCCAACGTGACATAAACTCTGTGCTGCGGTGGTGATGATGGTTAAGCATTAAACCTGTAAAATTCTTCTGGCGATGGCTCTCCAAATGCTCTTGAGCATTTAGAATACGTTGTAAGAGGTTTTGTTGGTTGATTTCCTTGTTAAACCATGTGTTCACAATGTTGAAGCCATGGGTTTGGGCTTGTTGCCATTGGGTTTTGTTTTCATGCAAAGCTACGGCGGCATGGGCAAAGGTTTGTGCGTCATCAGCGATGCTTCCAGCCCAATCCAAACCACCCGTCATACCCTCAGAACCAATATTTGTAGCCACAGTAGGTGTGCCAAACATCATGGCATCGGCAAGTTTGGTTTTGATGCCAGCGCCAAAACGGAGCGGGGCAAGGCAAACACGGGCTGCTTGCATGACATCCTGCACATTTTCGGCTCTGTCTTTAATAAAAAAACCTTGTTTAGTATTGTTTAAGGCTGTGGCTTTGGGTGGGGTGTATGCACCATAAATATGTAGCTCGGCTTGGGGAAGTTGCTTGCGAATCAAAGGCCAAATTTCTTCTTTGAGCCAAAGCACAGCATCCCAATTGGGCGCATGTCTAAAATTACCAATGGTCATAAAATGTTGCCGTTGTTCAAAGTTTGGTGATGTGTCGGGGTTTGGAGCACCCAACATAAAGGGGCAGAGGTGCAGCAAAGCTTTATCTATGCCAAAGTGAGATTGTAATAAGTCATACTCATAATCGGATATAATAATAGATAAATCAGAGCGATATATGGCGGCAATTTCACGCAATGCAATATGGTTGTGTAACATGCTAGAAGTGAATGGCTGATTGGCTTTTAAGGCTTGGTGTCGGGCTTCTCTTAGGCAATGTAAATCAATGGTTTCAATGATGCGCAAGGCATTGGGGCAGGTGTTGGCAAGGCGCCAGCCAAACTGCTCTTCCATCATAAAGCGGTCAAAAATCACGATGTCAGGTTTTAAGTCAGCGATAAAATGGTCAAAGGAACTACAATTTAATGCCACTTCTTGGGTATGGATGCCTAACCTTTCTAGTCTGTTTGAAGCTTGGTTTTTTGTGGCTGCACAAGCAAAGGTGATCTCCCAATGTCGCGCCTGAAATAGCTTGATATGCTCCATGATACGCACGCTTGCGCCTGTGGATTGTGGCTCAGGCCAAACCAGACCTAATATGAGTACATGTTGTCTTTTGTTTATCAATGTTTACACCTTTAAAATCGACAAAAGACTAGCGGAAAAATAAAAGGCATGACAATCAAATTTGATTTGATACCTTTGCCTCATTCCCTTTGGAGGTCTTATCATGGCTCGCGTTACTATTGAAGATTGTGTACGTTATTATCCTAACCGCTTTGAAATGGTTGTATTAGCGGCGCGTCGTGCCCGCCAGTTGCAAAATGGTATGCCAAGTGTGCTTGAAGATGAAGGACACAAACCTGCGGTTCAAGCCCTTAAAGAGCTTGGTGAAGGTTATGTATCTTGGGAGAATGTATTTGAGCTTGAAGAGCAAGAGCGTTTGCAAGCACAAGCCCAAGAAGATATTGCTGAGTAACCTGCGCTTTTCCTGACTCATTTTCTCTCACTTGATGATTGACCATTTATGAGTCGCATTTTTGAAATAACCGAACAAATCAAAACTTATATGCCCAAAGCTGACGTGGAGTTGGTGAATCGGGCATATGTTTTTGCTGCTCACGCCCATGCACGGCAACGCCGTAGTTCGGGTGAATTGTATATTATTCATCCTTTGGGTGTGGCAAAAAATCTTGTTGATTTAAAGCTTGATGTAAGCTCTGTGGTCACGGGTTTATTGCATGATACGGTGGAAGACACCCATGTTACCCTAGAAGATATTGAAAATCGTTTTGGTGAAGAAGTCGCCCGTTTGGTGGATGGTGTTACCAAAGTGGGTAAAATTCATTTTATCTCATCCGAACATAAAAAAGCAGAAAACTTCCGCAAAATGATTATGGCAACCGCCAAAGACTTGCGTGTATTGTTGGTTAAACTGGCAGACCGATTGCATAACATGGAAACACTTGGTTTTATGCGACCAGATAAACGCAAGCGTATTGCCATTGAAACCATGGAAATTTATGCACCGCTGGCACACCGCCTTGGCATCCATTGGGTGGCACAGCGCATGGAAGATTTATCTTTTCAACATGCAGAGCCTGAAGCTTATCAAGCATTGCATCAAAAACTGGAAGGCAAGCTGGACTTCTTGGTGGAAACCAAAAGGCGGTTAGCTGGTATTATCCAAGAAGCATTACACAGACAAGGTATTGATGCGCAAGTACAAGGGCGCATGAAAAACATGTATAGCTTGCATCAGAAAATGCAGCGTAAACGTCTTGATTTTGATGAGATTTATGATTTCATGGCATTTCGGGTGATTGTTGACGATACACCTGCTTGTTACCATGTTTTAGGTATTATCCACAGCTTATACAGACCAGTACCGGGTCGATTTAAAGATTATATTGCTTTGCCTAAACCCAATGGTTACCAGTCGTTGCATACAGCGGTGATTGGTCCTGATAATTTTCGTATTGAAGTGCAAGTGCGTACAGAAACCATGCACCATTATGCTGAAGATGGTGTGGCTTCACATTGGATTTATAAAGCCAATGAATCAAAGAATGGTGGCGATACCGAATTAGAAGGTTTCCAATGGTTAAAACAACTTGCAGAAACCTTACACACGGCTGAAAATCCTGGTGAGTTTCTTGAAAATGTACGTTTGGACTTGTTTGTTAAAGAAGTTTATGTGTTTTCACGTGATGGTGATTTGTTTGCCTTGCCGCGGGGTAGCACAGCTTTAGACTTTGCTTATGCCATTCATACTGATGTGGGTAACCATTGTATGGGTGTGCGCATCAATGGCGAACCTGCTGAATTTAGCCAAACATTATACAATGGTGATGAAATTGAGGTGTTAACCAGCCCTGAGCAAACACCATCGGGTAAATGGTTGAAAATTGTAAAAACATCACGCGCCAAACAGCAAATACGGTATTGGTTGCGTGGTCAAGAAAAGGAAGAAGCGATTCGTTTGGGTAGCCATATGTTACACAATGCTTTGGGTGACTTTACCATACGTCATGATGTGTTGCAGTTTGCAGGTTGCAAGGATGATGTGGAGCTTAAAGAAAAAGTTGGCCGTGGTGAGTTAGAGGTCAGTACACTATTTAAGTATTTAAACAAGGATATTTCACATTCTTTTATCCGTAAACCTTTTGCCGAAGCCAAAATGCATGCTGCCAGCTGTTGTTATCCAATTCCTGGCGATAGTGTGGCTGGTGTATTTGAGTCTGGTCATGGTTTTATTGTGCATGACATCCATTGTAAGGTCTTACAAAAATTAGAAGATAAATCAGTAGATGTAGACTGGCAGCCAACAGAATCTTGTTTATATAACACGGGTATTGAAGTTTTTTGTCAAAATGAAAGGGGCTCGCTCAGTTTGGTTACAGCTTGTCTTGCCGAGCAGAATGCAAATATTGAAGACTTGAAAATTGAACAACGACCGGGTTCTTTATCATCGTTGTACATCTTGCTTGAAGTTGAAGATAGACTGCATTTGTCTCGTATTTTTAAAGCTTTACGTGCCTTGCCTCATGTGTCACGCGTGCATAGACATCACAATGAATCTTTACAAGGTCAGCGAGTGAAAGGGCGATTCGGTTCGGTATTCCGCAGTGTTGCCTCTTTAGGTCAGTCCATTCGCCGAACATTTGTAGAAAAAACGATAAGAAGGAAAAAGAAATGACGCAATTGCAAACTGTACACACCAAAGATGCACCCAAAGCAGTGGGTGCTTATAGTCAAGCCGTTAAACATCAAGGTATGCTCTATACATCAGGACAAATTGGGCTTGACCCAACATCAGGGCATATGGTTGCCGATGATGTGGTAAACCAAACCAAGCAGGTTGTAGCGAATTTAACGGCTGTGATTGAAGCTGCGGGTGGTCAGTTAAATCAAATTGTTAAAGTCACCATTTTCCTTGAAAACATGGATGATTTTCCCAAAGTGAATCAAATTTATGCAGACTGGCTCGGTGAACATAGACCTGCGCGCTCTACAGTTGCTGTAGCTGCATTGCCATTGGCTGCCAAAGTTGAGATGGACTGTGTTGTGGCTATTGGATAATTTTTCATGTTGATTGAAAGTACGCCAACCACAGCTTTTGTGATTGCAGTATTAATTGCTGTGGCAGCACAGTTGCTCGCCGCACGTTTGAAGTTCCCACCCATTATTATTTGGTTGATTGCGGGCATGGCATTGGGTACCTATGGTTTGGACTGGATTCGTGCGGATTTGCTTGCCGGTGCGATGCATACGCTGATTGAACTTGGTTTGGCGGTGATTCTTTTTGAAGGTGGGCTTAATCTTAACCTAAAAACATTAAAAGAGCATGGTTGGACAGTGGGTAAACTGGTCATTGTAGGCCCTGTTTTAACCATGTTGTTGGGTGGTTCGTTGGTGCACTTCCTTATTGGTATGGATTGGCCCATATCTTTGTTATTTGGTGCTTTGGTTGCTGTTGGTGGTCCCACCGTGATTACACCCATTGTAAGGCAGGTACGCTTGGATAGGGAAGTGAGTCATATTCTAACCAGCGAAGCCATGTTGGTGGATGGTGTGGGTGCAATTTTGGCGATTGTGATGCTGCAAATTGTGCTTCTTCCTGACCCCGATATGTTGCATAGCTTTCAAGAAATCATGGCAAAATTTGTTGTGGGTGCTTTTGTCGGTGTGATTGGTGGCTGGTTGCTTGGTAAAGGACTCAAACATAACTTTGCTGAAGGTGTAGAATTACGCGTGGTGGTCAGTTTAGCCAGCTCTTGGGGTATCTTTCTCTTGGCAGATCAAATCAGTTCGCAAGCGGGTTTGTTGGCGGTGTTGATTTCAGGCGTGGTTTTGCAGCGTATGGACATACCCGACTTGCAAAACTTAAAACATTTTAAAGGTAGCTTATCTATGCTGCTTATCTCTGTGTTGTTTGTATTGCTGGCTGCAAATTTGAACCTTTATGTGATGGAAACTTGGTTATGGCAAGGTTTACTTATCTTTGTGGCATTGGCATTGGTTGTTCGTCCTTTGGTGGTGTGGTTATCATCCGTTGGTGGACATTTAAACCATAGGCAAATGATATTTCTTGCCTTTATGGCACCGCGTGGTGTTGTTGCAGCAGGTGTAACCTCTTTGTTTTCTCTGATTTTGTGGGAGGCAGGTAATCCACATGCGGAAACTTTATTAGCCCTTGTATACATCATCATTATTATCTCTGTGTTTATATATAGTTTTTTGGCCAGACCCATGAGTCACTGGTTGGATGTGAAAGGTGGTTCAGATCGTTCTGTACTCATTGTTGGTGGTGGGCAAGTTGGTGCAGAGCTTGGGCGTTTATTAAGCGAGGATAGAGAGGTTCGCTTTTTAGATTTAAATAGCGAAGTGGTGAGAAACCTCAAACATGCAGGTTTTATTGCAGTGCAAGGTAATGCTTTGGATCCATTGTATATGGAAGTGATTCATGCCGAAGAAATTGATACCGTCATAGCAATGACAGGTTCTTCTGATCATAACTTACATATTGCGCGTTTGGTACAAGAAAAGTTTCATGTTTCAGAAGTGTATGTAACTTTACAAGAAGGTGATGAGAAAAAACATAGTAGTTTAATTCATCAGTTGCAGGTTAGGCGTTTGTTTGCCAAGCCTTACACGTTTAGTTACTGGCATGATCAAGCTGTGCGTAAACGTTTGGTATTTGATACCCAAGTGGTTGAACCAGGCTCTAAACTGATTGGTTTAAAGATGAGTGAAGTGCGGATTCCACATGGGGTACAACCTTTGGCGGTGGTGCGTAATGGGCAGTCGCATATTATTCATGACGATTTGGTTTTGGAAGAAGGTGATGATATTTATGCCTTGCTTCGCCCTGAGCGGGTGAAAGAAGGACAAACGATTTTTACTGTGCCTACATCGGCAAGTTAAGGTCAGATTTGAAACGAACGCGTTTTGCGCCATCACCAACGGGTTTATTGCACCTTGGTAATGTATATTCAGCTTTAACATGCGAACAATGGGCAAAAGAACATGATACACAGCTTTTATTGCGTGTAGAGGATATTGATTTCACACGTTGTAAACCAACACATACAGAACAACTGCAGCATGATTTGGCATGGTTAGGTATCCATTTTCATGCGGTGTCATTTCAACAACAGCGCTTAGCTTTGTACGAAAAGGTTTTGCAGCAATTGATAGATATGGAAGTGTTGTACCCATGTTTTTGTACACGAAAACAAGTGGATGCAGCTTTACATGCGCAAAGTGAAAGTAAGCTGAATACATTGCATCAGCGTTTAGATGTTTACCCTGGCACATGCAAACTCTTGGCTATGCAACAACGGCAGCAGAAGATGTTGGAGCAAACGTATGCTTGGCGCTTGAATGCCGCTGTGGTGTCGGAAATGATAGGGCAATATTGTGTCTGGTATGATACACAAGGTGTTGCCCAAAATTTTAAGGTGCTCGATATTGGTGATGTGATTATTGGGCGAAAAGATATTCGCTTTAGTTATCATTTGTGTGTGGTGGTTGATGATGCAATACAAGGTATAAGCCATGTCATACGCGGCGAAGACTTACGCAGTAGCACCCCAGTTCACCGTGTATTACAGCTTTTACTGGGTTATGATTCTCCTGCATATTTGCATCATAAGCTGATTACCAATCAAGAAGGTACACGTTTAGCCAAAAGTAAGGCATCCCCAACTTTAAAAAGTTTGCGTGATAGTGGAGTGACAGCCAAACAAATACGTCAATCGTTAGGTTTTTAAAGTTTTATTCTTCGCCTGAAAGCAAACGAGCTGCAGCTTCATGATCCACATGACGAATATCATGACCACGTTCCATGTAAATGACCATTTCTGCAATATTTGTCGCATGATCGGCAATACGCTCAAGATTTTTTGCTACGTTTGATAAAATGATCGATGAACCAATCACTCTGGGGTCTTCCATCATATAGGTTAACATTTCTCGATACATACGTTTATATAAAATATCAATACCTGCATCTTTTTCGATGACAAGCATGGCAAGTTCGGTGTCACCCCGAGAAAAAGCATCCAAAGCGCGTTTAACTTGGCGCACCACTTTTTCACCCATAATATCAAGGTTGGAGAAGTTTCTTGGTGGGTTTTCTTCCGCACGTAACATGCCTTGTGCGATGCCTGAAGCTAAATCACCCATACGTTCTAAGTCTGTGACCAACTTGATAATACCCATGATAAAACGTAAATCACCCGCTGCAGGCTGCCTACGCACCAATATTTCGCGGGTCATTTCATCACACTGAACTTCCAAGGCATTGATTGCTTTGTCGCGCTCTAAGGTTTTAAGTGCAAGTTCTTCATTTTGTTCAAGCATGGATTTCACAGCATTTTCGATCGCACGCTCCACCAAGCCACCCATAGCAAGAATATGTGTCTTTAATTCATCAAGCTCTTCATCAAAGCGTTTCATGGTATGTAATGGCATGTTTGTTCCTTTATTGAAAGTAGTAGCACGACTTTTTAATTCATAGCAAATATAAAAGCAAGTATAATCAATAGCTTGTGATATAACTTACAAATCATTTGTGGTGAAAAAGTATGCGTCAAATTTGTTTATTCATCTTCATCATCAAGCACATCATTGAGTTCTTCTATGCTTAAATGGCGAACTTCATGTGAACTTGATGCATAAATGACCATTTCGGCAATATTGACAGTATGGTCACCAATACGCTCAATGACTTTAGCAATATTGGTTAAAGCAATAGAGTGGCTGATGCTTGCAGGGTCTTCAGCCATACGTGTGAGTAGCACGCGCTGGCAATTTTCATACGAATCATCAAGCAGTTTGTCTTGCTCAATAACTTTTTTAGCCAAAAGGACATCCTGATTAATAAAGGCTTTTCGCGTATTTTTGACTTGTGTGAGTAAAATCTCACGCATAATAGGCACAGAGGTTGATTTCCTAGGAATAAAACCATCCATTTCTAAAGCATTTTTCGCTAATTTTGTTGCCAAGTCACTCATGCGTTCAAGGTCAGTGACAATTTTTGTTGCAGAAAAGACTGTACGTAAATCGGATGCAGCAGGTTGAAATTGGATAATCAATGTACGTGCAAGCTCATCAATTCTAAGCTCTAAGGTATTGACCACATCATCCCGCTCAATCACGCGTTTTGCCATTTCAGCATCAACTTCAAAAATTGAAGCTAGACTTTGTTTAATGTTTTTCCGCGTAATTTTAAACATGGTGTTGATAAGTTGGTGTAACTCATTGAGTTCATCATCAAAGCGGCTAAGTGTATGTGGCATCGTTATCTCCTAACCAAATCGACCCGTAATATAGTCTTCTGTTTGTTGTTGTTGGGGTTGACTAAATAATGTTGATGTTTCACCAAACTCAATCAAATTACCCATATAAAAGAAGGCTGTGTTATCGGATACACGCGCAGCTTGTTGCATATTGTGGGTTACCATAATGATGGTAAAATCTTGTTTGAGTTCATCAATCAGCTCTTCAATTTTTGCTGTAGCGATAGGGTCAAGTGCTGAGCAGGGTTCATCCATTAAAATCACATCAGGTTTAACCGCGATGGTGCGAGCAATGCAAAGACGCTGTTGTTGCCCACCTGAAAGCGCAGTGCCTGGTTCATGCAGTTTATCTTTGACTTCATCCCATATGCTGGCTTTGCGAAGCGCGGTTTCCACCAGCTCGTCCATGCCATCTTTATCCACCATACCGTGAATTTTAGGCGCATAAATAATATTTTCATAGATGCTTTTGGGGAAAGGGTTGGGCTTTTGGAATACCATGCCAACATGGGTACGAAGTTGCACCACATCGACATCAGGGGCATTAATATCTTTGCCATCCAAAAGCACACTACCTTCAATACGGCAATCCACAATCCTATCGTTCATACGGTTAAGACATCTTAGTAGGGTTGATTTACCACATCCTGATGGTCCAATAAGGGCTGTCACTTTTTTCGCTTCAAAATCAACATCTATACCATGCAAAGTCTCATGGTTGCCATACCAAAGCTTTAGATCGGACACACTAATTTTAGGTTTACTCATAGGGGCTTACCACCTCACTTCAAACTTTTTGCGCAAATACACGGCTAACGCATTTAAACTTAATAATACGGTTAAAAGCACCAAAATACCTGCTGCTGTGCGCTCTTCAAATGCGCGAATCGATTCAGATGACCATGTATAGACTTGCGCAGGTAATACGGTTGCTGCATCAAGTATGCTTCCTGGTGCATCGGGTATATACGCCATCATGCCAACAATCAACAAAGGTGCAGTTTCACCCATAGCTTGTGCTAATCCAATAATTGAACCGGTTAAAATACCAGGGAAAGCTAAGGGTAAGACATGGTGAATGACCACCTGAAGGCTAGATGCCCCCAAACCAAATGCTGCATCACGAATACTTTGTGGCACAGAGCGCAAAGCTGCTCGGGTGCTGATGATAATGACGGGCAACGTCATCAGGGCAAGGGTCAAACCACCCGCTAAAGCTGAGGAACGTGGTACACCCATCACATTGATAAAAATAGCAAGCCCTAATAAACCATATAAAATCGAAGGAATAGCGGCAAGATTATTGATATTCACTTCAATGGCTTGGGTAAACCTATTGTCTGGCGCAAATTCTTCCAGATAAATAGCCGTCATCACACCAATGGGCACAGATACTGCAATCGTGATAAGCAAGACCATGATGGAGCCCATCGCAGCAGCAAGTACGCCTGCATTTTCAGCCATTTTGGAATCACCACGGGTAAAAAAGTTTGTATTAAAGCGAAATTCAATTTTTCCATCTTGGTACATCTGCTTAACTTTTTTACGATACTTCTTCTTTAGCCCATGCCCTTCATGCCCTTTTAAGAACTGATCAACTCTATGATTGGCAAGTGACCATTCTTCTTGCGTTGTGCCCATAAGTTCAGGGTGTGCTTCCAACTTTTGACCCAGTGTGCGCAAGAATGATTTACTCACCAAGCGTCGGTATGCCTTGGGAATCGCCTTGTTGTAGTTGTGTATCATACTTTGGTTATAAGAAACAGGCACTTGAATATAAGCCTGTTCAAAAGCAGGCGCTGCTTTGCCAATAATATCAGCAAAGAAGAAAATTAAGAAACAAAGGGCAAAGATAATGGCTGTAAGCCCATAGAGTTTGAAACGCTTATCTGCACGATAGCGGCGTTTTAATTGGGGCGACAAGCTCATTTATTCATACCTCTGGGTAAATTTTCGTACGATGATGGTAGAACCAATATTTAGCACTAGTGTGACTGTTAAAAGAACCAAACCCAAAGCAAAGGCTGCTAGGGTAAATGCAGAGTCAAATTCTTGGTCGCCTGTTAATGCTTCAACGATTTTAACGGTAACTGTTGTCACGCCTTCCAAAGGGTTAGCCGTAAGGTTGGGGCGAAGTCCTGCCGCCATGACCACAATCATGGTTTCACCAATGGCTCGGGAAGCTGCCAATAAGAAAGCAGCAACAATACCTGGAAATGCGCTCGGTAAAACCACATGGCGAATGGTTTCGGATTGTGTTGTGCCGAGTGCAAGTGAACCATCACGTAGCGGTTGAGGTACTGCACGAATCACATCATCAGAAAGTGATGAAATAAAAGGAATAATCATCACGCCCATAATCATCCCTGGTGCAAGCGCATTGGTAAAATCTGCATGTAAACCCAAAGCATCAGCAGCTTGCACAACCAAGGGGCTAATGGTGATAGCAGCAAAGAAACCATAAACAACTGTGGGGATACCCGCCAAAATTTCTAGTGTTGGTTTTAGGATATTACGCACACGGCTACTGGCATATTCCGACATATAAATGGCTGCAAACAAACCCACAGGGATGGCAACCAGCATGGCAATCACTGTAATCATTAATGTGCCTGCGAAAATAGGTAATGAGCCAAATTCTGGCACCGCACCACCTTCATCACGCCCCGCACCAATCAAAAATGCTGTGTCAGGGTTCCAAGTTGTGCCTGTAAGAAAATCCCATAGTGGGATGATGTTAAAAAAGCGAATGGCTTCAAAAAGTACGGAGAAGACAATGCCTATTGTGGTAAGAACAGAAATCAACGCAGCAATAAAAAATAAGCGTTTAGATGTTTTCTCAACAGCTTGCCTTGCCCTAAAATTGCGTTGGATATGTTTGATGCTGATGGCGAAGTTGATGATTGCAGCTATAAAGACGATGGTAAGCAAGATTTCAGGTTGCGAAACTAAGCCACTTATATGTAAAATTGAATATATAAAACCAATCATAAGGGCAGGGGTAAGCACTTTACTTACGGCATACCAACCAAAGAAATTAGGGCGGGAATGAAGTCTACCTTCAATGTTTTCGATATGGATAGCTTTATTACGGGCAAATACATAAGCCGCAATGGATAAAGAAAGAAGACCAGCGGTAAACCAAAGAAAGATATCTGCTGTTGTCATGGGGTATCAAAGCTCCGTGTAAATATCTTGAAGTGCATAAAAATCGTGAGGGCGAAACTAAAACATTTGTCACTGCATGGGAAGCAGAAAGGGTAGGGCAAAAAAAAGGCTGAGGAACTTCCTCAGCCTTCATTTACTTCAATGCAGCTTAGTGTTTATTTGCAAAATCTGCTGCGGTTAGATTTTTCAAAGATTTCAAGTTTGCACGGTAGTGAGCAAGCTCTGCTTTTGGCAATGGAATCAAGCCAATTTCAGTACACTCGCCGCCTTCACCAACCATTTGGTCACTCATAAATAAGTTGGCATATTCCATCATGCCTTTAACTTTGCCAATGTGTGATTTTTTGATGTAGAAGTATAGTGAACGAGATAGCGGATATGTGTGACCAGAAATAGTTTCTGGAGTTGGAATCACACCATCAATGATTGCTGGTGAAATACTATCGCTGTTTTCTTCCAAGTAGCTGTAACCAAAGATACCCAAAGCAGATGTATCACGAGCAAGTTTTTGCACGATTAAGTTATCATTTTCACCAGATGGGATATAAACGCCATCTTGACGGATTTTATGATATTTTTTGTATGCTTTGTTTTTCTTTTTGTCAGCTTTGTAAAGCTTAGTGTAAACATCCATGTGTTTGGTCAAGTGTTTCAAAATCATGTCTTCGAATGCATCACGTGTACCAGAAGATGTTGGAGGACCATAAACGCGGATAGCGCGGTGTGGTAATTTAGGGTTGATTTCATTCCAGAAGTGGTAGTTGTTTTTAACCAAGTGAGAACCGTCTTTGCTTGGTACTTCAGCAGCAACTGCCAACATCAAATCTTTGCGAGAAAGGCTGATGCTTGGCGCTTTTTTAGATTGTGCGATGGCAATACCGTCATAACCCACAACCATTTCTGTAATGTCCTTTACGCCATTTTTTTGGCATTTTGCAAACTCTTTCGCTTTCATGCGACGAGATGCGTTGGTGAAGTCAGGTGTATCCATGCTTGCGCCAGCGCAGAATAATTTCATGCCGCCGCCAGAACCTGTAGATTCAACAACAGGTGTTTTGAATTTGCCTGTTGCGCCCAAAGCTTCAGCAACATAGCTAGAGAATGGGTAAACTGTTGAAGAACCAACAATCTGAATGTTTTCTTCAGCTTGGGCAATATTAGCGCCTAGCGTAAAGCATGTTGCAGCAACGGCTGCAATAGCAATAATTTGTTTTTTCATCAATGAACTCCTCTGTTCAATAAAGTTTTGTGACACTCTACAGCATTATGTGACAGTGATATGACAAGCGGAAAGTATTTTCATCTATAAATTGTATATATAAATAGAAAAAACCACCAGCCTTGCAGCTGATGGTTCTCCTAGGATATTAAACTTTGAGGAAGTTTAAATTAGAATTTGAACTGTGAAAACAAACCTGTTGTTGATTTATCACTACCTGCAGTTCCACCAACATCTGAAGTCCTGTCAGAAACTAGGGAAAGAACAACACCTTTGGTTGCGTGGTAATCTAAAGAAACAACGGTGCGAGTTTCTTTTGTTTTACCAACTACACCATAGTCCAAGCTTTCATTACGGATATATCCGCCGAAGTCTCCAGAGCGAGCCATAGCCCAAATTTCAGTACCTTTTTCAGTTACTGTGGTGTTTGTAAGTTGGTCTTCAACTTTGTTGGCAATAACATTAGCAGCAATACGATAAGATATATCACCTTTATGACCATAAGAAACAAGGAACTGAGTCAAAGTGTTTTTGTTTTCTGCTGTTCCAGCTACGAATTTACCTAAGTAACCAGTACGGTAACCCAAGTCAAACTCTAGTCCTTTCATTGGTTTTACACCGAAACGTGTCTCAAGATCAGTTTTCTCTGTTTTACCAGTGCTACCATAACCACCACCGTTAATTGAAACGATATCGTATGAGAACATATTTACTTTACCTTGAATGCCAACACCAGCATCAGCAGATGCAGCCATTTTATGTGTATCTACAAAGCTTTTAGAAATATAACGATGTTCGTTCATTTTATCTTCATAACCAATCCATGGTGTTGCAATCATACCTAGTTTGACTTGCACAGCATCAGAGAATTTACCTTTCAAGTAAGCATACTTTAAAAATACATTGTTACTTTTTTTGGTGCTACCATCAATTGATGAATCTAAAGTTACGCGGGTTGACCATACGTCATCAACTTTCTTTTTAATTGTAATGTATGTACGTTTAATGTCACCAGCGGTTTCATTTGCTTTGCCTGTTGCTGTGTGTTTAGAGTAATCAAAGTAAACCTTTCCTTTTACTTGAACGTCCCCAGCGTGAGCTGCTGTCGCAGATAGCGCAGTTGCAAGTGCAAGTGCTGTTAGTGATACTTGTTTTTTCATGTTATATCCCTTCCTAGTTGGTAATTATATCAGCGCTAAGCACCGAAAGTTTATCTTGCGCCGAAGTGTATGAAGTTTTATGACAGTAGTGTGACACATGCTATTTGTGTTTCGTGTCATCATCTTGTCATCTTTATATAGATTAATCCCTGCTTATTAAAGAGAAGGAGAATACATATGAGTATTGAGAATATTATGGAATATTCTAAGAAAGAAGTCATGGTTGAACCATTGATTGAGTCAAATGCAGACTTTCAAGCATTTTATAGTTTGCCATTGATTGCGGAAATGAAGAAAAAACATGCCATGACATTGTTTAGTTGTATGACACGTGAGGATTTTCAAGTAGGGGACGTGATTTATGAAGCAGGTACGCCATCAGTGGGGAAAATGAACTTAATTTTAGATGGCAAAGTGAATGTTAAAAGCGAAAGTGGTTATCCATTTAGTAGCCTAACGACAGGTGATGTCTTTGGTTTGTTTTCGTTCTTGGATGAAAATAGAAATCATTCGGTTACACTTACCGTAGATAAAACGACAAGGGTATTAAGTATAGATAGGTCTTATTTTGATTTGATTGCTTTGGAAGAGCCGAAGTTAGGTAACCAATTGATGCGTTTTATGTTTAGGCTTTTGAGCAAAAAGGCATCTGAGTTGGAAGTAGAGTATGCACATATGCATCGCTTTGCATTTGGTGGGAAGGTGTGAATGACAACAAGTAGTAAACATATCCTTATTGTTGAAGATGATTTCTCTATCGCAAGGTTGATAGAGATTCATTTGCAGCGGGAAGGTTATGATACAACCATATGTGATAATGGCTTAGATGCCCAAGATTTATTACAGAAAAACCAATACAGCGCTCTGATTTTAGACAGGATGATTCCTGGTAAACGTGGGCTGGATGTATTGCGTTGGATTCGAGGGCATGAAAGGCTGACTACACTTCCTGTATTGATGGTAACGGCTTTAACCATGACGGATGAAAAAATTCGGGGCTTAAATGAAGGTGCTGATGATTATATTGGTAAACCTTTTGAGCCTGATGAGCTTGTTGCACGTTTGGCAGCCTTATTACGCCGAGCCACCAGCAGTAAAACAGAAACTTTTGATGCCCAAGCGATTCAAATGAATGAAGAAAGCATGGAAGTGAAAGTGGATGGTAAGTTGTTATCGCTTCGACCGCTAGAGTTTAAACTTTTACAAACCTTGATGGGTAAGGCGGGTAGGGTGCTTTCTCGCGAGCAATTATTAGATATTGTGTGGGGTATGGATTCATTTGTTGAGGAACGCACTGTGGATGCAACCGTCAAACGTTTGCGTAAAGAACTTGCAGCTTGTGGGCAAGGTGAATGCATACAAACGATTCGCGGCATGGGTTATCGCTTTCAAGAGAAAACATGATTGGTGAAGCTTTTTTATGGGTTTTGGCATGTTTAAGCATGATATTTTGGCTTGTTTTTCGCCTTAACCAAACTTCCAAACGTTTGCACGCCCATGAAATCAAACATGAGCAACTCAAACGCGAATATGATAACCTAAAAAACACACTAGCCACCCGAGGGCGTCGTTTGGATGTATTGTTATCTACGATTTCAGAAGTGGTTCTGCGCGTTGATGAACAAGGGCGAGTGCTTGGTGGGAATGAACAAGCTGAGTCGTTGTTCCATTTTCAACATAGCATTGTGTTGCCGCAGTCCATGCTGGTGTTTTACCGAGATAGTGAGTGGTTAAAAGCTTTTCAACAAGCGATTGATGCTTTGCCAGAGCAGAAAACCTTGCCAGAAATGAAGGTGGATGGTCGTGTATTATTGCCTCGGTTAGCTGCTTTGAGCGATAAAGAGGCATTGTTATTGTGTTTAGATGTCACCGCTTATACGCGTTTGCAGCAAAAACAAAAGTCATTGTTGGAAAATTTGATGCATGATCTTAAAACACCACTCACATCATTATTGGGTTATGCTAGAAGCATTGAAACGTTTGCTGATGATGAAGATTTACGCCATGAAGCAACATCTGTGATTGTCAAAGAAGCAAAACATATCAACAACTTAATGAATAGCATGTTGACACTGAACCAAATCGAACATGATAAGACAGAGAAAGATGCGCAATGTTCCATTATCCATGTTCATGAACAAGTATGGGGCTCTCTACAGCATAAAATACAAGCTAAGGCTATAAAGTTGGATATTGAGATTGATGTAGACAATGAAATGGTCAGGATGAGTGAAATAGACTGTCATCGTATCCTGATGAATATTGCTGAAAATGCATTGAAGTTCTCACCTGAAGGGGCAAGTATTTTTTGCCATATTGTTGAACAAGAAACATGTGTTTCCATTGCTATTCAAGACCAAGGTTATGGCATTCCAGAAACCCATCTGAAACGTGTTGTAGAGCGTTTTTATCGTGTCGATAATGTTAGGGGACGTGAAAAACAAGAAGGGCATGGTTTGGGTCTAGCTATTGTTAAAGAAACCTTAGAGCGAGATGGTGGTCATTTACTTTTGGAAAATAGCGAAGAAGGTGGTTTGCTTGTTACCATAAGTATACCCAAGGTATCATTTGTAAATCCTTGAATTAAGGCCTGATAACCCAACAGAAGTCACAGAATAAGAGTTGTGTTATGATCTCTATCCATCAAATACAGATACACTTCATCATCAATATATTGACGATGCAGACTTAAAAGTAGGTAGTCAATCATGGCAAAAGTTAGGGAATAGGGAAATCTTAGGGAATTTTAAAATCTATAAGCTATTGTTTTATAAGTAAAAAATGGTCGGGACGGCAGGATTTGAACCTGCGACCACCACACCCCCAGTGTGGTGCGCTACCAAGCTGCGCTACGCCCCGTATTTAGATGTATTCTTTAGAAATCGAGAAGGCGTTTGATGTTTTCTAACTCTTCACGAATGGTATTGAGGCTAACTGTAGCGTTGTTGTGCTGAGCTTCAACAATTTCTGAAATATCACCCGTAGCCAGTCGTTTTTTTGCACCCCGAATTGTAAAGTTTAAGTCATATAACAAGTGTTTTATTTGCAGGGCAATATAGACATCACGATGACGGTAAAACCTACGGTTTCCACTCTTTTTAACGGGTTTTAAATGTTTAAATTCGGTTTCCCAATAGCGAAGTACATGGGGTTCGATGCCGCATAAATCACTAACTTCACGAATAGAAAAAAAGAGTTTGTCGGGGAGAGTGGGGACATCAATGCCTGCATGTTGTAAAATTTTCAACTGAGAAGAGCCTTGGGCGCTCATAAATATTTATGTGCTCCTCAATCTTTTTTTAGTTGGTCTTTAACAAGTTGACTGGCTCGAAATGTTACAACTTTCCTAGGTTCAATGATAATGCTTTCCCCTGTTTTGGGGTTGCGGCCACGGCGAGAGTTTTTCGCGCGAACCATAAAGTGACCAAAACCTGATATTTTTACATCTTCACCTTTTTCTAGGGTGTTTTTTATTTCTTCTAAGACAATTTCAACAATATGTGAGGACTCCTTTTTTGAAAGCCCAACACGATCACAGATAATAGTGGCAATCTCAGCTTTGGTCATAATTCCCTCGGAACAACTGAAAATAAACTTGCTTTAGCCCGATAAGCTAGAAACAGTATTAGCGATAGTATTCAAAGTTATTGTTTTGTCAAGACTTTTTAGATTTTACGATTTGAAGCTTATGATGTGACAACTCATAGACCTCATCACAAGCATTGGCAAAGCTCTTGCTATGTGTGACCATAATTGTAGCTATTTTATATGCTTTACAGGTATCTTTTATCATATTAAAGACAGTATGAGCCGTTGCTTCATCTAGGTTTCCTGTGGGTTCATCGGCAAGCAAAAGCTTGGGTTGTGTAATAATTGCTCTTGCAACGGCAACACGTTGTGCTTCTCCGCCTGAAAGGTGTGCAGGTATATGAGATGCTCGTTCACTAAGACCCAATAAACCCAGTAGATCAAGCGCTTTTTCTTTTGCATAAGTTTTGTTTTTACCTTGAATAAGTAAAGGTAACATGATGTTTTCTAAAGCTGTGAGTTCGGGTATAAGATGGTGAGACTGGTATACAAAACCAATATCTCGGTTGCGTAACATAGCTAAGTCCTGCTCTTTTAAAGCATGAATAGCGATTTCACCCAAGTGAATTTCACCAGAATCTGCTTGGTCTAATGTACCTAAGAGTTGTAAAAGTGTGCTTTTACCTGAACCCGATTCGCCAATAATAGCCATGAATACGCCAGCTTGTAGGCTGAAGCTGATATCATCAAGAATTTGTAATGGACCTAAAGGTGTTGGATAAGCCTTACTAAGGTTGGCGACAGTAAGCACTTATTTTTTGTCTTTGAGGGTTTTGATAGTATTTATCACGCGTTGTTTTAAATAAGCCTCAACAACTTTACGCACTGTGGGAAAATCTTTAGCAATGGCATCAAATTTATCACGGGTTAAGGTGAGAAGCTCAACGCTGCCAATAGCCGTCACGGTAGCTGTACGTGGTTTACTGGTGAGCATGGATACCTCACCAAAAAATGAACCTTCGCCTAAGTTTCCTAAAACGACCTCTTTGGTCGATATACGCACTTTACCTGAACGAATCAGGTAAAATGTACTCTCAACATCACCCTCTTTAATAATCACATCACCATCGTGAAAAAAGGATAGGCTAAATTGTTGAGCCAATGGTATGCGTGCATCTTGAGGGATACCTTCAAAAATAGGCGTGATGGCTAAGATGCGAGCAAGTACGCGTCTTCTGTAAAAATCTTCAACTGTATCATGGATAGAAGGGTGTTTTTCTACCCATTCATCAAATACTTTCCGGTGAATAATCAATAAACTCACATCAGACTCAGCAATGGCAGAGTTTTGATGTGGTTCTTTATTCATAAATGATAGTTCACCAAAAAAATCACCTTCACCTAAACGTGAAAAAACTTGCTGGGAACCACGAATACCTTTGGTTTCCAAACGTACAGCACCCATACCAATCAAAAACAAGGCGTTTGATATTTCATTGGCTTCGTAAATAACATCACCTGCTGCATATTCTTTAAGCTCTAAAGATTCAATAAAATCGTCCAGCTCTTTGCCAGCAAGACCAGAAAGTAAGGGGGTACGTTCAAAGCTTAATTTGGCTTTATCTGTTGGTGAGGCTTGTATATCTGATGTAGCACCATGGGGGGCAATCGTGCTGATGGCCCAATTGTCACCACGCTCTGTTGAAAGGTCACGCAGTTTTTCTTTAATTTCTGTTTGTTCAGGGTCTAAGCGAAGTATGAGCTTGTTAATGGCAATAGCTTGTACAACAAAACCATCATCAGCGTATGCTTTAGCAATTGCAGTATAGGCACGAACAGCACCTTTAGAGTCGCCCGTTTTTTCACGCATTTCTGCAACTTTGGTAAAAATTCTTAAATCTTTTTCATCGTTTTTGTGAAGTTCAGTATATAGTTTGAGTGCGTTTTCATACTTGCCTGCCATCAGGGCTTGTTTGGCTTTCTTTTTCAGCGCTTCTAACGACATAAAACAACTCCCTCATCACTCATAACGCAAGGCCTCTGCAGGTGGTACTTTAGCAGCTCGCCATGCGGGGTAAAGTGTTGCCAAAAAACCCATCAGTAAACTTACACTTGCAACAATTATAATCGATGTAGGCTCCATAATAGCAGGTACATGGTCAATATAATAGACATCACCTGACATAAATGTGGTATGGGTAACCTTTTCAATCCAAGCTACAATAGATTCCAAGTTGGATGCTAAGAAAATACCAGCCAAACAGCCCAGTAAAGTTCCAAAGCCACTGAGCAACATGCCCATAAGTAAAAAGATGCGGATGATGGAGGCATGTGAAGCACCTATGGTTTTGAGAATGGCAATTTCTTTACGCTTTTCCATCACCACCATCACCAATGATGAAACCATATTGAAGATAGCCACCAAAACGATTAAGAAGAGAATGATACTCATAGCTGTTCGTTCCATTTTTAAGGCTTGAAAGAAGGACTGATGCCTATGCTGCCAATCTGTGACCCAAGCATCGCTTGGTAAAGCATTACGTGCTATTTCTGCTACTTGGGCTGCTTGGTCGCGGTTTTCCAAATGAAGTTCTATGCCTGTAATGGCATTACCGACACGATTTAGGCGTTGTACAGCTTGAATATGGGTGAGAATAAGACCAACATCATATTCATAAAAACCCGAGTCGAAAATGCCCGTAATAACAAAAGACTTTATGCGTGGTGAAGCACCCATGGGGCTGATGCCGCCTGAAGGTGTTAATAACTGCACTTTATCACCCACGCTGATGGATAGTTTTCTAGCCAACTCTTTACCAATGACGGCTTCAAAAATATTGGTTTGTTGTGGGTTAGGTAAAGATAAAAAAGAACCTTGGGTGATATGTGCGGAAATCACAGTGTCTTGGGCTGCATCAATACCTTTGAGCATTGCACCCACCGAACGTGTACCGTGGTGAGCAAGGGTTTGTGTGCTGATATAGGGCAATGCTTGCTCAACATGGGGTAATTTTTGACTGATATCTAACCAAGCTTGCCAGTTCGTAAAGGTATCACCAGGTCCTTGAATTTCGACATGTGATGAAAAGCCTAAAATCTTATCCCGTATTTCAGTAGCAACACCATTCATGACCGACATCACAACAATTAAGGTCATCACACCAATTGCCATACCAATTGCTGAGCTCCAACCAACCAGTGAAGCAAAACGTTCACCTCGCTGTGAACGTAAATAGCGTAAAGCTAAAAGAAGTTCAAAGGTTTGAATCAAGTGAGGTAACGCAGATACAAATAAATATGTGAAACAGCAATACTCATAATCATCAAGAAGAATGCGTGTTTCATAAATTGTAGGAAGTAAATGGGGTGTCCAGCACGTTGGGCAAACCCTGCAACAATAAGGTTGGCAGAAGCGCCAATCAATGAGCCATTACCACCCAAACATGCGCCCAGCGCTAAAGCCCACCAAATAGGTTCAATCGCTTCTGCACCACCAAACGTTGGTGCCATGCTATGCACCAGTGGAATCATGGTGGCAACAAAAGGAATATTATCAATCAAGGCTGAAGCAATAGCTGAAACCCATAACACAGCACCAACTGTGGCATTAAAGTCACCATCTGTAAGCGCAATAACTTTTTCACCCAACATGGCAATCACACCCGTGTGCTCCACACCCGTAACAATGATGAATAAACCAACAAAAAAGAAAATCGTTGTCCATTCAACATCAGCCATCACTTTTTCATAAGCATGGTCTTTGTCGTGTACAGGTTCCCCATAAGTTTGAAGTAATAATAATGCTGCTGCGCCAAACATGGCAATCGTTGCTGGTTCTAGATGGAAGGTATGAGCAACAGAGAAACCTGCAATGACAGAAAATAAAACAAACAAACATTTTTTTAGCAAAGGAATATCTTGTAATGCCTCACCTTCATCAAACTTCATAATGAGGTCACGTTTTTCTTGAGTAGCTGTCAAGTCGCGTCCAAACATCAACCAAATAAAACCTAAAGTGAGTAAAAAGATGACCGGTGTGATAGGGGTTAAATGAAATAAAAAATCTGTAAAGCTCAGGTTTGCTGCAGAGCCAATCATAATATTTGGAGGGTCACCAATCAGTGTTGAAGCACCACCAATATTGGAAGCGAAAATTTGTGCAAACAAATAAGGGTAGGGGCGGACACCCAAAGCATCGGTAATTAATAAAGTTACGGGCGCAATCAGAAGTACTGTGGTGACATTATCTAAAAATGCAGAAAATATAGCTGTTACAATGGAAAGCATCACCAATATGCCCCAAGGGTTACCTTTTACAACCTTTGCCGCTTTGATTGCAACATATTGAAACATACCTGTTTTTTGACTGATGGTTACAATAACCATCATACCTGTTAATAAACCAATGGTGTTAAAATCAATGCCTGCAACGGCTTGTTGTTGGGTAATAACCCCACAAAGTACCATCAAACCAGCACCCAACAAAGATAATACAGCGCGGTTAAACTTCTCTGCCATAATCACACCATATACAACCAATAAAATGGTCACAGCAACCCAAGTTGGGTCTAAACCAAAAATAATGGATGCTTCATGTGTGCTTGTATTATGCATCATTCACCTCGCTTGTTTTATATTTTAAGCGATTAAGAATGTCTCCTGCTGAAATGACACCCAATAGTTTTTTATTGTCATCCACCACAAGCGCATACTCATGTTTACCATGTGATGCAATAGCAGCAGCAACAGACAGTAGTGATTCATCTTTGCCGACGAGTAAAGGGGATGTGTCAACCATATCGCTAATAGGGCTGCGAATAACCTCTTCATATCGTTTACATAAAATACCTAGGTCAGGTGCATAAGAAATTTGATTTAAATCGCCACTAATAAGATAATCGGGGATTATATTTTCCATGATAGAAAAGGTTGATAATAGGCCTTTGACAAGACCTTGTTTATCAATAACAGGCAACATACGTAGCTTTTCACGGTTCATTTTTGCATGTACATCACCGACAAGTTCATGTTCTTGTGCGGTAATCACGTTGGTCACCATAATTTTCTCAGCAAACATATAAGACCTCTTTTATCCTTATTTTATTCGGGGCGCATATGTGGGAACAATAAAACGTCTCGAATAGAGTGTTGCCCTGTTAACATCATCACCAAACGGTCTACGCCGATACCAACACCCGCAGCTGGAGGCATACCAAATTCTAGGGCACGTAGATAATCTTCATCAATGCCTGTTGCTTCAGCATCACCTGCTGCTTTGGCTTGGGCTTGTGCCACAAAACGACCGCGTTGGTCGTCTGGGTCGTTCAGCTCTGAAAAACCATTGGCAATTTCACGACCTGCGACAAACAACTCAAACCTATCGGTAACGGTTTCATCTTCATTATTGCGACGAGCCAGTGGTGATACATCAACAGGGTAGTGGGTGATGAAAGTAGGTTGTGTAATTTTGGGTTCAACAAGTTCTTCAAACAATGCAAGCAGGTAATGCCCAGCTTTCCAAGTAATTAAAGGTTTAATGTCTGGAATTTCTTGCAAACATACGGTTGCCAACAAAGCTTTATCATTGGCATGCCCACGCAAGTCAGGGCGGTGTTCAAACACGGATTCATCCAAACGAATACGTTTAAACGGTTGACTAAAATCAAGGTCAACACCTTCCCAAGTGGACTGTAAATTATTGGTGCCTTTTGCAACATCGCGAATAAGTGTTTCTGTTGTGTCCATAGCATCATTAAAATCAGCATAAGCCTGATAGAATTCAACCATGGTAAATTCGGGGTTATGGGTAGCATCAAGCCCTTCATTGCGGAAATTTCGATTGATTTCAAAAACACGTTCAAAACCGCCTACAAGCAGGCGTTTTAGATAAAGTTCTGGTGCAATACGCAGAAATAATTCCATGTTTAAGGCATTATGATGTGTTGTAAAAGGGCGGGCAGCAGCACCGCCAGCCTGTGTTTGTAACATGGGTGTTTCAACTTCCATAAAATCATTGGCTTCTAGCCCACGACGAATCAAAGAAATGATTTGTGAACGGGTGCGGAAGGTGTGGCGTGATTCAGGTGTAACAATTAAGTCAACATAACGTTGACGATAACGTGTTTCAACATCGCTTAACCCTTGCATTTTGTCTGGTAAAGGGCGCAAACATTTGGTTATCATTTCTACATGTGAAACTTTAATCGATAATTCCCCTGTTTTTGTGAAAAACAAGGTTCCTTTCGCGCCAATGATGTCGCCCAAATCCCATTTTTTTGTTGGGTTATAGACTTCTGCACCACCCAAGGCATCCCGGTTAAGAAAAAGCTGGATATCCGCTTCCTTATCTTGGATTTTTACAAAGCTAGACTTGCCCATGACACGGTGTGCCATCAAGCGACCGGCAACAGTAACTTCAATGGCTTTTTCAGCTAAGCTATCTTTATCCAAGTCACCATATTGTGCATGGATAGAGGCAAGTGAAGTATTGCTGCGCCAAGTATTGGGATAAGCATTACCTTGCTCACGCATGGTTGCCAATTTCTCACGGCGCACACGTACTTGTTCAGGTAGTTGCTTGGTGTTTACCTCAGCTTTGTTTTCTGTTTCTGGAGCAGAAGTCTGTTCAACCATAATCTTAAAGGCGACTGTTAATATCTAGGTTTGAAAAGAAAAAGTCTATTTCAATAGCAGCATTTTCTTCAGAGTCAGAGCCATGTACAGCATTGGCATCAATAGAATCTGCATGGTCAGCACGAATAGTGCCTTCTTCAGCTTCTTTCGGGTTGGTTGCACCCATTAACTGACGGTTCAATGCAATTGCATTTTTACCTTCTAAGCACATGGCCAATACAGGGCCAGAACTCATGAAACTGCAAAGGTCTTTATAAAATGGACGTTCTGCATGCACAGCATAGAAACGACCTGCTTGCTCTGCACTTAAATGTATCATGTTTGTTGCAATTACAGACAAACCATTTTCTTCAAAGCGGCGAATAATGTCACCAATAACATTTTTTGCGACCGCATCAGGTTTGATAATTGATAGTGTACGTTGAACTGCCATGCTTTTTACCTCGAAAACCGTATAAAGAACGGTATGCTTTGATTTAATAAAGTCGGCACTATAGGAGGGTGTGCTGCATTCTGCAATTAAGAAAAAAACTGATGGTTCTCTTCTTAGATTTTACAGATTTCTTTACCTATATCAAGAAACATTTTTGTCTTTTAAATTGAATAGATAGCATGATTTTCTAAACTGAATGCAAGCTATTTAACTATAGACTTGGCTGCCCAAAAGGGGAGGTTGTTAGACAACCAAGTCACTGTTGCTGTTAAGCTTGTGACAAAAAGCGTTCGGCATCAAGTGCTGCTTTGCAGCCTTCGCCTGCTGATGTAATGGCTTGGCGATAGACAGGGTCTGCCACATCACCAGCCGCAAATACACCTGCAACAGATGTTGCTGTTGTTTTGCCTTGGGTGATGATGTAACCCGTATCATCCATTTCAAGCTGACCTTTAACAAAGTCAGTATTGGGTTTGTGACCAATAGCAATAAATACACCATGCACAGCCAATTCTTTGGTGCTATCATCCTTGGTTGAACGTAAACGTGCTCCAGTCACTCCTGAATCATCACCCAATACTTCATCCAATACATGATTCCATTCGATATTCACATTATCTAAGCTCATCAATTGGTCTTGCATGATTTTTTCAGCGCGAAGTTCATCACGGCGATGAACCAAGGTGACAGATTTACAAATATTCGCCAAATAAATGGCTTCTTCCACTGCTGTATCACCACCACCGACAACAAGTACATCTTGGTTACGATAAAAGAAACCATCACATGTTGCACATGCAGAAACACCTTTACCACTGAACTTTTCTTCCGATTCCAAGCCGAGATACATAGCAGATGCACCTGTAGCCAAGATTAAAGCATCACATGTATACTCGCCATCATCACCAGAAAGTTTGAATGGGCGAGAAGATAAGTCAGAGCTGTGGATATGATCCCAAATCATTTCGGTGCCAAAACGCTCAGCTTGGGCTTTGAAATCTTCCATCATTTCAGGGCCCTGAACGCCATCTTTATAACCAGGGTAGTTGTCCACATCAGTGGTGGTGGTTAATTGTCCACCAGGTTGAATACCTTGAATAATCACAGGTTTAAGGTTGGCACGTGCCGCATAAATGGCTGCCGTATAACCTGCAGGACCAGAGCCTAGAATGATAAGATGATGATGTTGAGGTGCTTTGCTCATAATGAATTAACCTTGATATGAATTTGATGGTTGCGAAGGGTACACAAAATGATGCTGATTTGAACAGCAACGTTACTTTTTAAATCAATCGAAGAGATGGCGAGCTTTATAACCTATGCTACCAACCAACCCACGTCCTTTGGGTGACACCTCGTATAATGTGCTTACACCTACACCTTTGAGGGTGAGGTTGCGTGGAGGGCCAATCACAATATCATCAGAGTAGTCTCGAATTTTAGTGTGAATCAATCCATAAACAATTTCATCAATCAATACCTGATTAGTGCGGGCAATGCCTTCAATCCTTGCCCCTTTATCCATAGCGTGACCAATATAATCCACACTAGGGCCGGGTATTTCTTTCACATAGCCGCAAGTGATACCAATGCGGCAATCCATTTTACCTACGATTTTTTTCAGTTTTTTGCGCTCACTATCCAAGCTGCTGGTCATAAGCATGGCAGCAAGCACGGCATCAATTGCCGTTTCAAACACAGCCATCACACCATCACCCAAACGTTTAACCACGACACCATGATTGCGTTCGATGGCCTCTTCACAAATATCACAAAACATACGGTTGCGCATAAAACCTTTGGTATGTCCCATTTCACGTTTGTATTGCGTGGAGCCAACCAAGTCTGTGAACATAATACATTTGTATTGATCGGGTGTGGTCGCAATCACATTGGCAACGTCTTCAATGATTTTATCAAAGTTGATAGGTGTGGTGTCGAGTTGGTTTGAAGAACGTTTGGCAGCAAGGGTAGGCAGTATTGCCGTTTCACCATTGGCAATCATTTCTATGGTTGAGTCATGTTCTAGGGCTTGCTGAATTTCATCGGCTTGGCTGTGTTGATTGGGTTTAATTTCTTTTACCACATGATGTTTATTGTGCTTAGTCATGATTTTTTCTCCCCAGTCATTGCAACCATACTTGTTCAGAGTTTCCCTTACTAAAGTGCACGATATGGTTTCATTCAAGACCAATAATAAATGTAACCTATAGCACAACTTTGTGCAACTGAGCTTAACAAAAAGTGGTTATGCTTGAATAATGATTGCTGCAGCCTTTAAACCATCAACTGCGGCACTGACAATGCCACCTGCATAACCAGCGCCTTCACCCACAGGGTACAAACCACGCAAAGATACCGATTGTAAGCTTTTGTCACGGGTAATACGTACAGGCGAGCTGGTGCGCGACTCTACAGCCAACATATTGGCATGTTCAGACACAAAACCATGCATTTTGCGGTCAAAAGCTTGCAAACCTTCAGACAATGGCTTGCTTAACCATATTGGCAATATTTCGCGAATATCAGCAGCTTCAACAGTTGGTTTAAAACGGGAATTTGCCAATGTTCCGCTGGGTTTATTGTTGATAAAATCTGTAATTTTCATGGCGGGTGCGGCATAAGCTTGAGATGTTGCCTTAAATGTTTTTTCTTCTAATTCACGCTGTAAACGTATGCCGCACAGCGGGTCATCGCCCAAGCCGTGTTTGGCAATATCTTTCGGGGTGACTTGTACCACGATACCTGAATTTGCAAAAGGGCTTGAGCGTTTGGCATTACTCATACCGTTGACTGCCATTTTGTTTGGCTCAGTGGGCGAGGGCAGTATCAAACCACCAGGGCACATGCAAAAGCTGAATACACCGCGCTTGCCCATACCCTCATTCCCCATAGATTTATCGGGTACTTGATGGGTTAAGCTGTATTCAGCTGCGTGGAGGCTGGGATGTTTGGCATTTTTTCCAAACTGGCATGAATCTACCCAATCTTGCTCATGTTCAGTACGAACACCCACAGCAAAATCTTTGGCTTCCAAAGCTATGCCAATGTCCTGCATATGCTCAAAAGTATCACGCGCTGAGTGACCAATGGCTAAAATCACGGATGATGCTTCAATTTCCTCACCATTTGCTAGGCGAACGCCTACCATTGCCCCTTCATGGGTAAGCAGAGCTTCTACTTTACTTTCAAAGCGGTAATTCACGCCTTGTTCAATCAAATAATGACGCATGGCTTTGATAATGCGCACCAATCTATCGGTGCCCAAATGCGGGTGTGCATCCACTAAAATATCAGGCTTGGCACCAAAACGAATAAACTCCGCCAATACCCAGCGCACAAAAGGATGTTTGATGCGGGTATAAAGTTTACCATCGGTATAAGTGCCTGCACCACCTTCACCAAAACATACATTGCTTTCAGGGTTTAATTCACCACGGCTTCGTAAGCGCCCAATATCCTTCATGCGGGTTTCAACAGGTTTACCGCGTTCCAGCAATGTCACCTGCTTGCCTGCTTCAATTAAGGCTAAAGCAGCAAATAAGCCCGCAGGCCCAGCACCAACCACAATCACATGTTCATCATTGTTTTGTTTACCATGCTGTGTGTCGTTTTGCGGGAGTATCAGGCTATCAGGTTTTTGAATATGCAAACGTGAAGGTACATCCACTTGAATTTGAGGCGAGATTTGGGGTTTAGCATCTTGGGAAAGTGTACATTCTACGCTGCATACAAAGTGAACATCACTGCGTTTGCGTGCATCAATGGCTTTGCGTACGATATTCCAGCCAAGTAATTGCGACCTTTGAATCGTTAGTTCATCGCAAAGTTTATTTGCAATGTTTTGCTCATCGTCGTTTAGACCAATATGAAAATTATTGATGCGAATAAACATTTATAGTGTGATTTTCACCTTAGTAGCGGCTTCTTTGGCCTTGTTTCGGGCTTCATCCATACTATTGCCACGCGCTAACATCACTGCCATACGGCGATGACCAAACACTTCGGGTTTGGCAAAAATACGCATTTGCGTGTCTGGTGCTGCCAAGGCTTGCTCAAGGTTGCCAAACGATACTTGGGTGGAGTCACCTTCCACCACGATGGGGCAAGATGCAGCAAAGCCGTGTTGCGTAATGTTTGGAACAGGCAAGCCAAGAATTGCGCGTACATGCAGTGCAAATTCAGACAAATCTTGAGAAATCAATGTGACCAAACCTGTGTCATGCGGTCGCGGGGATACTTCGCTGAATATCGCTTCATCGCCTTTAATAAATAACTCTACACCAAACAAACCATAACCACCCAATACACTGGTGACTTGTTCTGCAATATGTTTGGAAGCTGCTAATGCCGCATCGGACATGGCTTGTGGCTGCCATGATTCGCGGTAGTCACCATCGACTTGCAGGTGACCAATCGGTAAACAAAATGAAGTACCATCACGGTGACGAATGGTCAAAAGCGTGATTTCATAATCAAAATCAACAAAACCTTCCACAATGACTTTGCCTTTGCCCGCTCTGCCGCCTTCTTGTGCGTAATCCCATGCTTTTTGAATATCAGCATCGGTTTTTACCACCGATTGCCCTTTGCCTGATGAGCTCATGATGGGTTTGACCACACAGGGCTTGCCAATTTCTGCAACAGCTTTAGTGAAAGCATCAAAACTATCGGCAAATTGGTAAGGGGAGGTGGTTAAATGCAATGTTTCAGCAGCCAATCTACGGATACCTTCACGGTTCATGGTCAGTTGGGTAGCGCGTGCGGTTGGTATGATATTAAAACCTTCAGTTTCCAAAGCAGCCAAAGTATCCGTGGCAATGGCTTCCACTTCTGGCACAATCAAATCAGGTTTTTCTTGCTCAATAAGCTGTCTAAGTGCTGCGCCATCCAACATGCTTACAATATGTGAGCGGTGTGCTACTTGCATAGCAGGTGCGTTGGCATAGCTATCCACGGCAATGACTTCCACCCCAAGGCGTTGCAATTCAATGGCAACCTCTTTGCCCAGCTCACCTGAGCCCAGCAGCATGACTTTGGTTGCCGTTGATGTTAAAGCTGTGCCGATAGAAATGCTCATAAAAAACCTCGTGCATCGTTAAAATAGTGGTGAAGCTTAACGGCTAGCCATAAAGAATCTATATATCTGCTTTAGGGTTATCCATGCAAGCTGTAATCATCTCACCCAACAGCTTAAACTCTTCTTCTCGGCTTGAACCTTTGCGCCATGCCAGCCCAATTTGTCTGTGCATATTTTTTGGCAATGGCATAAGTTGGATATTGGAGTCTTTCACCATGAGTGAATCTTTTGCTATACTAGGGATAAACGTGACCCCCAAATCACTGGCAACCATTTGCAGCAGGGTTTGCAAACTTGTGGCAGCAAAGCGGCTGATTTGCTCCACAGAGCGTAAATGACATGCTTCCAGCGCATGGTCGCGTAGGCAATGCCCGTCATCAAGCAACAGTAAGCTTTCTTTGGGTAATTCATTGATATTAAATGATTTTCCTTCATCCTTAAACCATTTAGAATGTTGGTGATATGCCAATAAAAAAGGGTCATCAAATAAGATTAGGGTTTGGGTGCCTTGCAATTCAAAGGGCAGGGCAAGCAAAATCACATCTAATTTTCCTGCGAGCAATTGTTCATGCACGATATGCGTTTTATCTTCACGTAAATACAATTGTAAATCGGGGTGAGCTTGGGTGATTTGGGGCACAAACTTGGGCAAAACAAAAGGTGCAATGCTTGGAATCACGCCCAAAGTGATTTTTCCACTTAATGGTGCATCTGTGCTGGACACCAAATCTATCAACACATCCAACTCGGATAAACAAAGGCGAGCCTGATGCACAACGCTTAAACCAACATCGGTAAAAATCAGTTGTTTGTTGGTTCTGTCCACCAATTGCACTTGTAACTTATCTTCCAAAGCTTTGATGGCTGTGCTGAATGCCGATTGTGAAATATGGCAAGCACTTGCGGCTCTGCCAAAGTGTTTGAATTCATCAAGTGCGGTTAAACATTGTAGTTGTTTGGTGGTGGGGTAGTTGTGCATGGCGATATATTGGCTTTCATTATTCATAAAATCAATGGATACCATCTAAACAATCAATTTTATCTGTTTATGCATCATGTTATGTTTCGCAACCTATAAGAACCTTGTGTTCGAAATACAAACAAAAATAAGGAGATAGAAATGAAGAAGTTAATGCTATTGGTATCGTTATCTTTCTTGGGATTGGGCAACGCTGTTGCCTCCGATATTCCAGAAGGTATGGGGGTATTACCAACGCAAGTGCCTGTACCGGCAGATAACCCGATGAGCGCAGAAAAGATTGAGTTGGGTAAAAAATTATATTTCGACCCTGCACTATCCAAAAGTGGTCAATTTTCATGTAATTCATGCCATAATTTAGGTACTTGGGGCGTGGATAATCAAAAGTTCTCCATTGGTCACAAATGGAATCGTGGCGGTCGCAATGCACCAACGGTATTGAACTCAGCATTCTGGAGTAAACAATTCTGGGATGGCCGCGCACCATTGCTTGAAGACCAAGCCAAAGGCCCACCACTTAACCCCGTTGAAATGGCAGCAGATAGCGAAGAAGCCGTGGTTGCGCGTTTAAAAGACGCGGGTTATGCACCATTATTTAATGATGTATTTGGTAAACATTCATTAAACTATGACAATATGGCAAAAGCCATTGCAGCATTTGAGCGCACATTGCTTACGCCCAACGCACCGTTTGATAAGTTTGTGCAGGGTAAAGGCGATATTTCAAAAGCTGCCAAACGTGGTATGAAAAAAGTGGCTGATATTGGCTGCACATCATGTCACTCAGGTCCATTGTTCACGAGCAATGAATTTGTTGCTTTCCAATATGGTAAAGACACTGGTTTGAAATCAGTAACAGGCAAAGCTGAAGATGATCACGTATTCCGTGTTCAATCGTGGCGTAATGTGGCGATGACCGCTCCGTATTTCCATGATGGTTCTGCGGCAACTTTGGAAGAAGCGGTGAAAACCATGGCGAAAGTACAGTTGGGCACCAAGCTTTCCAAACGTGATGTATCCGACATCGTAGCATTCTTGGAAACATTAACAGGTGAAGCACCACAAGTGACGTTCCCAGTATTACCACGTCCAGCAGGTAAGGCTTTAGATTTTAAAGATTAAAAAATTCAACAAGTGTCATGCCACAGAGGCGGGTATTCATAGAAAACAATATAGATGTGGATTCCCGCCTTCACGGAAGTGAACTGAAAAGGAAACACCGCGTAAGTTTATGACTTGCGCGGTGTTTTTGTTTCTGCACTATGCGTCATCATGCGAAAGACATTAGCCACAAGCCCAGCAAAACCCGCACCACTGCGTATTTTGCTTTATTCATTACCACTTTGGGGTGGTAGTATCCTACTTATCTTTGCCATGCCGCTAACGGGTATTGTCAGTAGTATTTTTATTGCTGGTTGCCTGTTGGTTTTGCCCTTTAAAGCCAAGCAAGGTAAATGCCCAAGCTGTGGTAAACATAAACTTTTCCCATTTTCAGGCATGGGTGGAATGTGTAAAGGTTGTGGTCAAGAATTGGTGCTGCGAGGAAAGCTTATTCACTTGCTTGAGCCTAAATCGAATCGTACCAAACCTGGTTCTGGGCGTGGTAATCAGCCCATTCAACGCTAGAAGCCTGTCGGACATATAACAATCCGCTATGATTGCATAAGTCCGACAGGCTTCTAGACTACCGCAAAATATATATTAAAAGGAAAAAAAATGAGCATTGAACAAGATTTAGAAACACGCAGCGGAAACAAATGTGAACTATGTGGTGCAACCGATGGTTTAAGTGTGTTTGAAGTGGCAAATAGCCCTACAGATGGTGATGATGCGGCGATTTACGCCTGTGGCACATGTGTAAGCCAATTAAGCGATGCAGATAGCGTAGATGCCAATCACTGGCGTTGTTTAAATGATAGCATGTGGAGCGAAGTGGATGCCGTCAAAGTTGTGGCGTACCGTATGCTTAATCAACTTAAAGGCGAAGGCTGGCCGCAAGACCTTTTGGATATGATGTATTTAGAAGATGATGTTCGTGCTTGGGCTGATGCAGGCGTGGCAGATGACAATGCAGAAGAAGCCATCGTTCACCGCGATAGCAATGGCGCAATCTTAGAAGCAGGGGATAGCATCACCATTATCAAAGATCTTGTGGTGAAAGGCGGTGGTTTTACTGCCAAACGCGGCACACCCGTGCGTAACATCCGCTTGGTACACGATAACCCAGAACACATCGAAGGCAGAGTAAACGGCCAAATGATTGTGATTCTTACGGAATTCATTAAGAAAAACTAAGGCGTTACCTCTTAGGAATATGCGTTTATGCTAAACTATTTTGAAGCCAGTGCTCGTATTGAGTGCTGGCTTTTGCATTTAAGGTGATAATTTCAGGTATATCGTAAGGGTGATTAGTTTCTAACCATGTAATCACTTTATCTTGATGGATCTTATTAGTTTTAATGCTGATATAATACTCATTTTCAGTACATATTTTGTCTTGCCACTGATAAACGGACGTGCCTTGCGCTGATATTTGTACACAGGCGGCAAGCTTTTGTTGCACAAGGCTTTGAGCAATAAAATTAGCTTTGCTTTTGTCATCAACGCTGGTGAGTACAATAATCATTTACAGTGCCTTTTTGATGGCTTCTACGCGGTTGCGGTTTACGCCAAAGTCTTTGCGACCCATGCGTGATGCTGAGCGGATATGTATGGTGTTGTTGGTTTCATCCAAGCGTAGCTCTACATCATCGACATATTGAAATATCGCCGAGCGGAAAGAGGCATGCATATATACCCCATCATCGCTTTCAATCGTACCACCTTGTGCCATGATAACTTCTTTAAGCTTATCCCATGTGTCTTTGTCGCCATGAATGGCTTGAATATAATGTTCTGCATCGTTTTGCGTGTGTGATTCACTGCATACGCAGTTGGGGGAGTCGGGGCAGGGAGCAAGTTTTCCATTTTGTAACCCCAAGGTGTCAGGTGTTTTTTGTGACATCACTGCCATAGCGATATAAATGATTAGACCAAGTAGCGCCAGTGCTCCCAAGCTAAATAGTGCTGTTTTCATCGTTTAAACCCTCCTAAAAGGTATTCTTTATCTTTTTTAGGCAGCTTAGCCACAATCAAATCATAAGAAGCATCAATCATTTTATGGATTAAACCTTCAGGCACATCACCATCCAAAGCCACGGTGTTCCAATGCTCTTTGTTCATATGGTAACCAGGGTTGATGCCAATGCTGCCCATAAGCGCAAACATTTTATTTTTCACCTTATAAACCGCCACATCTTCACCAAAAGGGTAGCTACGTTCTGCGCCTTTCTTGGCTAACACATAAGCATCATATTTGGGATTAGGCTCGAATAACATAAGGCTTACCTTTCCATATTTAGTGCAAATTGCCTAGTGTTCAGCTTATGACCACCATTCGCTTTAATAAACCGTTCAATGTGTTATGCCAGTTTAGCCCTCAAGAAGGTAAAGAGACGCTGGCAGACTTTATCAAGATTAAAGATGTCTATGCGGCAGGGCGCTTGGATAAAGACAGTGAAGGTCTATTGCTGCTTACAGACAATGGAAAGCTACAACATCGCATTGCGCATCCTAATCACAAGCTTGAAAAAACGTATTGGGTGCAAGTCGATGGCGACATCACCGATGAAGCACTTAAACAGCTCGAAAGTGGTGTAACCCTCAAAGATGGTAAAACCAAACCTGCCAAAGCCCAACGCATGGATGAGCCGCAAAGTTTGTGGGAGCGAAATCCACCAGTACGCTTTCGCGCTAATATTCCGACTTCGTGGTTAGATTTACGCATCAAAGAAGGGAAGAATCGTCAAGTTAGACGTATGACGGCAGCAGTAGGTTTTCCAACACTTAGGCTGATTCGTTATGCCATTGGTGATGTCACATTGGATGGTTTAAAGCTTGGTGAATATCAAAAAGTAGGTGAACAAATTCTAAAACAGTTTTCGTAAAGTATTTAAGTGTAAAGCGAGCCTTTTTCCGTTCAGCTCGTCATTCCCGCGAAGGCGGGAATGACGAGACGTTTACTGATAAATTTTCATGGTTAAATCAGGTGCAAAACGACGGTGTTGCAGATTGAAATAAATCGTACCGTTATCGCTTTCCAAGCCTGTGATTTCGGCACTATCATGATAGGCAATACGTTTGAAAGATTGGCCATCATACACCCATAATTCCGAGCGTTTACTATCATCCGTTATCCAAAGCCAGCTTCGTTTTGCATCCCATTCCAAATTGTCGGGATGTTCGATGTCCTTGTGGTGTAGATATATTGAAACAGTAGGTTTATCGCCCAAATCATTAAGCTTTAAAATATTTCCTGTGCCTGTTTCAGTGATTAAAATCGTGCCATCAGGCATGAGTTCCATATCCTCCATGCGATTATACCAACGTCCGTGTAATTTTTTAGCTTCAAGGCGAGCTTCTTTTGGTTTTTTGATGGGTAACCAGCCTTTTTTGGCATGAAATACGGATAAAATGTCACTTTTTTGCGATAAACGATATAAACAGCCTTTTTTCCACTCGTCTGCCAAATACAAATACTTACCATCTTGTGAGAAAGTCAGTCCCTCATGCGAGAAAATACCCGCACTTAATACAGGTTTGATTTGTTTGCTTCTTAATTTTAGGCGGAACCTATCCGTCCGTTGTTCTGTTTGAAGTGAATTAGGGTCTTGAATATGCCATACCATGCCATCGGCTTGTTCTTCACCCAGCCAAATTGAACCATCAGGTGCAAAACGCATACCATCGGCTCTGCCTAAACCATAAATCAAGATTTCGCGTTTTCCCGTAGCAATATGAATCCGTGCCAAAGAAGGGGACATCATATTCGATTTGGTTTCACAGCTTTGATATAGGTATTGTTTATCTTTGGATAATAGCAGCATATCAGGTAAATCATCACCGCATTCCGTAATGATTTTTTCGTTCCAACCTTGTTGTAGCACCAAGCCTGAATCGTTTGCTATGGCAAGTTGGGCATAAAATAATGGTAGAATAAATAGTATGTGTTTCATGTTAACCCCCCAAGCTTTTATTTACGATTTCAGCCACATCACCCGATAAACCTTGGGCATTGGCGATGCGTTCCAACGCTGATTTCATCAAAGCTTGGCGGGTGGGTTCTAGGCGTTTCCAATCCATGAGTGCGCGAACTATCCGGGATGCAATTTGTGGATTCAGCTTGTCCAGTTCTAACACTGAATCAGCGATAAACTGATATCCTGAACCATCTTCAGCATGAAAATTAAGCGGGTTGCGCATGGCAAACGCGCCAATCAAAGCGCGAACTTTATTAGGGTTTTTCATGGAAAATTTAGGGTGTTGTTTCAATGTTTGGATATGGTTTAAAGTGTTGGGCAACGATGATGCAGCTTGCACCCCGAACCATTTATCCATCACATTCGCCTCACCTTCCCATTGCGCTTCAAAGGCTTTGAGGGATTGCTCGCGTTGCGGGTAATCTTGATGAGAAAGCGCAGCCAAAGCCGCATATTGATTGGTCATATTGTTTGCAGATTCAAATTGGTCGTATGCCAAGTCCAACATATCGCTGCCTAAGCTTGCCAAATAGGATAGACACACATTTTGTAACTTGCGCTGTTGCATTGCTTTATCGCTTAAATCAACGGTATCATCATCCGATGTTTGCTGCATGGCTTGATAAGTATTGAGGAATTCAGCTTGCAAAACCTTAGCAAGGTTTTGTTTTAAGCGTTTTTTGGCTTCAAACAACACCACAGGGTTCATGGTATCGTGGGTGTTTAGCCAAGCTTCTTGAATATCGGATAACGAAGGCAGACTTAATGCCTTGGCTTTAAGCGCAGGTTCTAAATTAGTATTCGCAATTAAAGCTTTGAAGGCATGGTTGATAATTCTGGTTGAGGTATCAGGGTTTTCAACCAAACTTAAAACTGTGCTTGTCGCCAACGCTTGGGCTGCTGCCCAGCGATTAAACGCATTGTTATCAAACTGCATCAAAAAGGCATAGTCTTTATCCGAATAATCATATTCGAGCAAAACAGGCGCAGAAAAATCACGCAACAAGGATGGAATCGGTTGGCTGCTGATATTTTCAAAGGTAAAGCTCTGTTTTTCCTTTGTTATCAATAAGGTAGATTCATCAGCTAATGTGTTCCCACTATCATCCAACAAGGCAATTTTGAATGGAATTAGGTAAGGTTTCTTCTCTTTAGACTCAGGCGTAGCAGGGCAAGATTGTTCGCAAGTTAATGTGCAGGTTTGGCTGCTTTTATTATAATCTAAACTCACTTTTAAACGCGGCGTTCCGGCTTGTTCATACCATGTTTGCATCTGGCTTAAATCACGGTTGTTGGCATCTGCCATGGCGCTTAAAAAGTCTTCCGTGGTGACAGCTTGCCCATCATGCCGCTCAAAATATAAGTCCATACCTTTGCGGAAGCCTTGCTCGCCCAGCAGCGAATGATACAAACGCACCACTTCTGCGCCTTTTTCATACACGGTGACAGTGTAGAAATTATTGATTTCAACAAAAGATGCAGGGCGAATCGGGTGTGCCATGGGGCTTGCATCTTCGGCAAATTGGTGAGCGCGTAATAAGCGCACATCTTCAATGCGTTTCACCGCTCTTGAATGCATATCTGCGGTAAATTCTTGGTCACGGAACACGGTTAACCCTTCTTTTAGGCTAAGTTGAAACCAATCACGGCAGGTGACACGGTTTCCCGTCCAATTATGAAAATATTCATGCCCAATCACTGCTTCAATGGCAATATAATCATCATCGGTGGCGGTTTCAGGGCTGGCAAAGACAAGCCGCGAGTTAAAGATGTTTAGCCCCTTATTTTCCATCGCCCCCATATTAAAATCATCCACAGCTACAATCATGAATAGGTCGAGGTCGTATTCCAGCCCAAAGCGTTGCTCATCCCAAGCCATAGCGCGTTTGAGCGATGCCATGGCGAAATCGCATTGATGGATATGATGCGCTTCGGTGTAGATTTGTAGGGTGATGTTGCGCCCTGATTGGGTGGTGAACCTGTCTTCCACTTGTGCAAGGTCGCCAGCGACCAAAGCAAAGAGATAGCACGGTTTTGGGAAAGGGTCATGCCATTTGGCATAGTGTTTGCCATCATCCAAATTGCCTGATTCCACAGGATTACCATTGGATAACAGCACAGGGTTGGTGGCTTTGTCGGCAATGATTTCTACGCTGAATGTTGCCATCACATCAGGTCGGTCTTGATAATAGGTGATGCGCCTAAACCCTTGGGCTTCGCATTGGGTGCAATAATTGCCTGATGAGCGGTATAATCCTTCAAGTGCTGTGTTGGCTTGTGGATTGATATGGGTGATGATGTCTAGGGTGAAGCTTTGCGGCGGGTTGATGATGGTCAAACCTTTGTCATGCAGCTCATATTGCGATTTATCCAAGGTGTTGCCATCCAAAGCGATGCTTTGTAGCGCCAAACCTTCACCATCCAGTAATAAATCACCGTCTTGTTGGCGTTCATAACGCACCGATGATGTCACCACCGTTTTTTCAGGATTTAACTCGAAACAAAGCGATACATGCTTTACGCTGAAGTTGGGATTTTTGTAATCTTTTAAATAAATCGTTGGGTTCATGTTTATCCTTTCTTGTTCGTCATACCCACAATGATGGGTATCTAATTTTCATGTGCGTTTCTTAGCTTTTTGATACACTAAACCACGCTCTCGTTTCCCCACAGCAATCACAAAGATTGTAATTTCTAAGTCGTTCACTTCATAAACAAGGCGATAACCTGCCGAGCGCAGCTTGATTTTATATACATTTTTAAAGCCGCGAAGTTGGTCGGCAGGGCTGTGTGGGTATTTTAACCGTTCTTGAAGTTTCTTTTTGAGCTGTTTCTGTATGGGTGGGGCGAGTTTCTTCCATTCTTTGAGTGCAGAAGGAAGAAATTTGAGTTTATAGCTCATCTAATGAAACAGTGATAGCTTGGTCTTTTTCTTGAGTGCGTTCCTGCACAATTTGAGCAAGCTCATAATCTTCAAGCCTTTCCATCATCCATTCATAGGTTTCAGCAGGCACAAAATATGCAGCAGGTGTGTTGTGATTTAAGATAGCAACGGGTGAACCTTCTGCATCCTTGAGTAGGGCAGTTGGGTTCTTTTTAAGCTCTGAAATGCTTGCAGAATAATTGGATAACACCTGTTTCATCATAAACCCCTTAGAGAAAGACTATAAATAAGTGCTCATTTTAGGTCTTTATATATGATTATGCAAGTGCCAGACCATCAATCACCTAGCCGAACAATAGTTGCAGACCAATGAGAATGGTAATGATTTCGTAGCTGCGCTTAATCAGAGCATTGCCTTTGAGTATGGCAAGGTGGCTACCCAGATAACCGCCAATAAATGAGCCGAGCAACAAGGCAATCAACCAGCTCCATTGAATATCCGATAAAAGCCCCACGGTGACTGCGCCTGCACCATTCCAAAACACACCCACCATGACCAATGTGTATGCCACAGCATGTTTATAATCCAAACCAAACCAGCGGATGAGGAATAGGGTGACGAATAATCCTGTGCCTGAAGTCAGCGAGCCATTGAGTATGCCAATGCCGAATAGGGCAGCGCCACCAATCATTAAACCTTTGATGTGCATATTTTTAGGCTGATAGTGTAAACCAAGCTTGGGGCTAAACATGGAATAGAAACCAAGCATCATGGTGAGCAATCCCAATGCTGCTGTGGCAATATCATCAGGGATATTGACGATAATAAACCCGCCAATCACCACACCAGGCAACCCTGATACCAACATCAACAACGCAAGTTTGCGCTGCAACAAGTCTTCTTTGAGGTATCGGGTCACAGCGCCCAAACCAAGTGCGACTGAAGCGATTTTGTGGGTCGCCAGCGCAATACTAAACGGCAGCCCTAACAGCAGCAAGGCAGGTAACTGAATCAACCCCGCACCACCACCTGCCAAAGCAGAAAACGTGTTGGCAATCAAAGCAATGGCAAAGAGTAGGGCTTGTTCAAACATGGTTGGGATATTGTGGTATAGTGTTCAGAAGTAAAGATTTGTCACCTCGAACGCAGTTGAGAGGTCTCAGATTTCTCCATTACGCTACGCTTCGGTCGAAATAACAGGCTTGTTAACGTTAGTTTTCATCGTTTAGCTGTTTCAGTAGAGCTTTCCATTCTGGTGATTCAAATAGTTTACGTCGAGTAGTTAGAACATTACTAATCCGTTGGGCTAATATTCCACCGTATACCATCAGTTCTTCGATATGCATGCTTGTTTGAATATGCTGGTTACACCTTGCTGAATATAACCCTAGGTTTTCTAATTCATATGCTTTTTCAGGGGCTTGATTTTGAGACCTTAAATGCCCCCATTCGTATTTGACATAGTTTTTATCCCAATCTTTTGGGGAATTCCAACAGAGTGGCAATTCAGTTCCTTCAACATGAAAAAAAGGTCGATTGTCTTGAGCACTGAATAAAAGTGTTATGACTTTTGAAAGGACATTAAAAGATTTCCCTAGTGTAACTTTATACCCAGAGTTTTTTAAACGAGGTATTAGAGTTTTAACTAAACGTTCGATGTTTTCTTCTTGAAGTTCAAAGGTATAAGCATCTTGGTTTGCAGCTAAAGCTTTTCGATGGTCTATAAGTTTTGGTTTCATGGCTACCTCGGTGGGATATAGACTGAAAAAATAATTTCTGTTGTCAACGTAGAAAAAAAAGCATGGAATGGTAAACTCCCGCCAAACTTTTGTACGCAGGGATTTTCCATGACAGATAAACACACCATCATCTATACCAAAACAGATGAAGCGCCGATGCTGGCGACCTATTCATTGTTGCCGATTGTGCAGGCGTTTGCCAAGGCTGCGGGTGTGGATGTGCAGAGCAAAGATATATCGCTGGCAGCGCGTATTCTTGCTAACTTCCCTGATAAATTAAGCGACGAGCAAAAGCAAAGCGATGCTTTGGCAGAACTGGGCGAATTGGCAACCAAACCTGAAGCGAATATCATCAAATTGCCGAATATCAGTGCATCTGTGCCGCAGCTCAAGGCAGCGATTGCAGAGCTTCAGGACAAAGGGTTTAACATTCCTGATTATCCTGCGGAAGCGAATACGGATGCAGACAAAGCGATTCAAGCGCGGTATGCCAAAGTGCTTGGTTCTGCGGTGAACCCTGTGCTTCGCGAGGGCAATTCGGATAGGCGCGTGGCGGCTGCGGTGAAACAATATGCCAAAGATAACCCACATCGTATGGGCGAGTGGTCTTCAGATTCCAAAACGCATGTGGCGCACATGAATGATGGCGATTTTTATGGCTCTGAGCAGTCTGTGGTAATGAATAAGGCAGACACATTAAGCATTGTGTTGACCACTGCCGATGGCAAGGAAACTGTGCTTAAAGATGGTTTGAGCGTGTTGTCTGGCGAAGTGGTGGATGCGGCAGTGATGTCTAAATCTGCGCTGAGAGACTTTTATGCTGAGCAACTTGAAGATGCTAAAGACAAAGGTGTGTTGCTATCGCTGCATTTGAAAGCAACCATGATGAAAGTGAGCGACCCGATTATGTTTGGTCATGCGGTTGAAGTGTATTTCAAGGATGTATTTGCCAAATATGCAGATACCTTTGAAAAGCTTGGCGTGGACACCAAAAACGGACTTGGTGATGTGTATGCCAAGATTGCCGACTTACCTGATGCAGAACGCGAAACGATTGAAGCGGATATTCAAGCGGTGTACGCGCTTAACCCTGATTTGGCAATGGTGGATTCGGATAAAGGAATCACCAATTTGCATGTGCCAAGCGATGTGATTATTGATGCATCTATGCCTGCGGCGATTCGTTCATCGGGCAAAATGTGGGGCAATGATGGCAAGCTGCATGATATGAAAGCCATGATTCCAGACCGCTGTTATGCGGGCATTTATCAAGAAACGATTTCTTTCTGCAAAGAACACGGTGCATTTGATCCGACAACTATGGGTTCTGTGGCAAATGTGGGTTTGATGGCACAAAAAGCTGAAGAATACGGCTCACATGATAAAACATTTGAAATCCCAGCTGATGGCACAGTGGAAGTTCGCAATGCTGCAGGTGAAGTATTGATGAGCCATGATGTAACACAGGGAGATATTTGGCGGGCGTGTCAGGCCAAAGATGTGGCGATTAAAGATTGGGTGAAATTGGCGGTTTCTCGCGCCAAAGCCACAGGAAACCCAGCCGTTTTCTGGTTGGATGAACAACGCGCTCACGATGCAAACTTGATTGCGAAAGTAAAAACCTATCTCAATGACCATGATATTGCTGACTTAGATATTCAGATTATGTCACCCAACGATGCCATTGTTCATGCTTTAAAACGCGTGAAAGAGGGTAAAGATACCATTTCTGTGACGGGTAATGTATTGCGGGATTATTTAACCGATTTATTTCCGATTTTAGAGCTTGGCACCAGTGCTAAGATGTTGTCTATCGTACCATTGTTGGCGGGTGGTGGTTTGTTTGAAACAGGTGCTGGCGGTTCTGCTCCTAAACATGTGCAACAGTTTGTCCAAGAAAATCACTTACGTTGGGATTCATTGGGTGAGTTCTTGGCTTTGGCAGTATCTTTGGAAGATATGGCAGAAAAAACGAATAACATAAAAGCTGCAGTGCTTGCAGAAGCTTTAAACCAAGCCAATGCAAAATTCTTAAAAGAAAATAAATCACCATCACGCAAAGTAGGGGAGTTGGATAATCGCGGCAGCCACTTCTATTTGACCATGTATTGGGCAAAGGCCTTGGCAGCACAAGATAAAGATGCCGAACTAAAAGCTAAGTTTACACCACTTGCTTTAGCATTAAGCACACAAGAGCAATCCATTGTTGCTGAGCTGAATGCAGCCCAAGGCACTGCGGTGGATATGGGTGGTTATTATCAGCCAGACACTGCCAAACTTGAGAAAATAATGCGCCCAAGTGCACTGTTTAATGAGGCTCTTGCTGGATTATAAAACACGTAAAACTCAGTTGTTTTTTGAAGATAACATAAAAAGAGCCTCTGATTTCAGAGGCTCTTTGTTGTGAAACTGCAGCTTTTAAACGGAAGCTGTTTGGGTTGGGCTGATAACTTCCGCACTTGGTTTGTTGTGTTTACCAATCGTAAGCAAATCCCAAACCAATAGAATAATACCGAAAGCTGTTACAAAACCAAAGACCATGCGCCACCACATACCTTGAACAAACCAAGGATGAATTTGGGCTGTAAAATAACCTAACCATGTTGAACCACCTACGGCACGTTCAATAAAGGATTGTTCATAACCTGAAATAAGTAAGGCTATGCTCATACCAACCACACCGAGGTTGAGTAACCCCAATGCCCATTTCCACTTCCAACCACCATCGGGTAAATCAGCACCAAAGCTTTGTTGACCACGAACTTCACGCAAAGCTATATAAATCATAGCAATCACGATGGTGGCATAAGCGCCAAAGAACGCCAAATGCCCATGAGATGCTGACCACTGTGTACCGTGGGTGTAGAGGTTGATTTGCGGCAATGTGTGCATAAAGCCCCACACACCAGCACCAAAGAAATTGCCAAAGGCATGTGCAATCAACCATGCGAATGCTGGGTTGTTATTTGCTTTCATATGTTTCACGCCAGAGTCGTAAACAGCATGCACAACCATAGCCACCAAGGGAATGGGCTCTAAGGCTGAGAAGAAACCACCAATGGTGAGCCAGTATTCAGGCGTGCCAATCCAGAAATAATGATGGCCCAAGCCCAAAATTCCTGAACCAAACATTAGTGCGACTTCAATATATAACCATGTGGTTACGATTTTGCGTGATACACCAAGGGTTTTCATTAAACCCCAAGCCATCAAACAACCCACCAAAACTTCCCAAGTTGCTTCTACCCAGAGGTGAATGACCCACCACCACCAGTATTGGTCTACTGAGATATTGGTGGTGTAAAACATACCAGCCAAATAAATACCTGCTAAAGCAACCAAATCAAGGGTCAAAACACCAGAAATCCCGCTCCATTGACCTTTCATAAAGGTTGCAGCCACATTATAAAAGAAAATCAATACACAAATGACTATGCCAATATCAGCCCAGCGTGGTGCTTCGATATATTCCCGTCCTTCATTAACAAACCAGCGGGTGAAATCATCACCAGGCCCCGTTTGCACAACAAGAAATACGACTACAACGATAACAACAGCTACGGTAAACAACCAAAATGCAAAGTTACCCAGCTTTAAGCCTACAATTTTAGTCTGACTTTCTTCTTCAAGAAGCCAATATACCGAACCAATAAAGCCATATAACAGCCATATAATCATGGCATTGATATGCACTGTTCGCGTGACGTTAAAATCTAATACACCTTGTAAGAAGCCAGGAATCAAATATTGCATACCCGATAATAAACCAAATAAGATTTGGGCAACGAATAAGGCAATAGCTACTGTGTAATACTTCATGGCCAGTTGTTGACCACCATTTAATTGAACAGTACTCATGGCTTAACCCTCCTTGTCGATAACAGTGAAATTATATGGGAAGCCATTGGTATCAATGGATGACATCCACTTGAGAAATGCAATAATAGCTTTGGCTTCTTCTTTGGTGATATGCAGGTTTGGCATGGTGCGACCTGAACCAAAAGAACGTGCGTTTTCTTGAGGGTCCATAAGAAACTCAATCATATACTGCTCACGTTCTTCTTCAGAACTCCAAGCAGGGTCAAGCCATGCTTTGGTAAGGTCTGGCGCAAAATATGAACCATTGCCCAATAAGGTATGACAGCCCATACAATTGCGACCTTGGGTAATTTTTTTTCCATGTGTTACCAATGCTTCAGCTTCTTGCTCTGTAAGCATTTGACCAAAAAGCGGGTCATCTTTACCAATCACAGGAACTTGAATATTTCGTTCATCGTTAAAAACATAATCAATATGTTTATTGATGACCGAGTAAGCTGGAACATGCTCACTGCCTACTGATATCTTAGGTAAAGTATCTAATGTTAAAACAATAAGGACAACAAACATAAACCCCGTTACCCATATTGCTGTTTTTTTCCAGAATACCTCTCTGGACCACCAGGGGATATTATCACTCATACTGCCTCCTTGTTTACTGTTTTATCGAGAAAACGGTGAATAGGGCGCAAACAAACTACGGTATATTGGTGCAGGTTGTATCTGTTGTTTTATGCTCTGAACCTTGTTTAACGGCATGTGTGGCAACACAAAGTTTCCAAATTCCGTGTGGCGCTAATAAATACCCAAGCAGCATTGCGATTACCAACCACCACCAAAAACCAGTGAGATGGGCAGCCGAACCAAGCGTCATTACAGCGACAAATAAAATTATATAAGAAAGATAAGCCAAGCTCATCATCCAAGGTTTGGATTGCAGTCGCGACCAAGCAAAAAGTAGGGCATATAACGCCCCAGCCATGATGACCATTGCTCCAGAAAAAAAGACAATAAAGAAATCTTTGAGTTCAACAGGTTCTAACATAAGCAACTCGCCTTAAGCTGTTATCAGATGAAGTAAACACCCAATAGCATTATGGGCAAAAGACCTTGTTTTGTCAAGGGTTAATAAAGTTTAGCTATAAACCTGTGGAGGAGTTTATTAATCTGTAATGCTTTCTCTTGCATCAATCTTGGCTTGGATAAATTCGCCGTGATACACGCCAATCAATCCAGCAACACGGCGGATAAGTTGCTCCTCATAGGGGTCAATTTCCCCATCCGCCATAGCAACCAGCCAAAGTTCCTTAAGAATATCAATGCGTTCTTCAGTGCTAAATTGTTGGTTAATAAGCGATGTAAACTGATGTAGGTCTGTGGACTCTGATTGTGCCTTGCTTGCCTCAGCAATGAGGGTTTCCACTTCGTCATGGGATAAATCAAATCGCTTTTCTATGGCTTGAAATATGACCTGGCGCTCAGCGCTTTCAAGTTTGCCATCAATACGCATGATTTCTATCATCATGGCAGTTACAGCCAGTGAAATATCATGTTTTTTCTTCTGAGGCTCTGCCTGGTCTTGCCCTGTAAATAAAGCTTTAATAGCGTTAAACATAAGTATCCTTAAAAATCGATTTCAGTTTCTGCTGCCAGCGGTGCAATGCTTTTCATATCAAGGCTTTGTGGTGTGGAAATGGATGAATCCTTGATATTCACAGCATACAATGCCCGATTATAAATTATTTTTTCACCATGAATAGGGCTGAGGGAGACTTCACCCTCAAGCAACAAGAAAAAAGTTTTATCTTCTTCAACGCGTCCCCAAAAATCTGTTCCCCGTACACCCAAGACCGCAGTTTTTGTGGTAACCGTGGTTTGTCTAGCTGTATAACCTCGAATTAAACCTGCCGTATAGCGGAATGCTCCTTGAAAAATATTTAATGCCGAAGTGAAAATACCCTGCTTGTTTTCCCAGCTTTGAATTTGAAAGCGTGCTTTAGCGCCAAGTTTCACGCGGCTATTATCAGGGAAATCAATATAAACTTTACCTCGGCGACCTGTATAAATGGTATCACCTTTGTTCAGTTTCATACCATAACGTGCATTCAGATAACGGTGGCCACGCAATACTTTAACCTCACCTTGTAATCGTGAAATAGCAGGCTCTGCTGTCTCAATATTCAGGTCACTGGCATAACTGAAGGGTGAAAAAAAGAGCAATGCCGAAGCAAGAATGATATATTTAAGTAAGGTCATGATTCATCTCCGAACACTTTAAAAAAACTTATCTTTATTTTTAAAGCTAGATAGAGCAGCTACTTTTGTCTATCATCATTTAGGTTAAGCGTGACCGTTCTCACATCTACATTGCTTGATAAGACAAGGTTGTGTTTAAAGTAGAGGGAGTATTGTATGGCTGCAACCATGATATTTGAAGAAGGTGATATCCTCATTGGTCAGGGTGATAAAGATACCGCTGCATATTTAATTACCTCAGGCTGGTTAGAGGTTCGCCGTGTGCTCAAAGATGGTAGAATCATTACCAACACACTGCAAGCTGGTGAAATTGTTGGTGAATTGGGCTTGGCAGGGTTGGCAGGACAGCGTACAGCTACTGTAACAGCTTTAACAGATGGTGAAGTGGAGGTTATTGATCGAGGTACACTTATTCGCTTAGTGAATAAACCTGGTGGAAGTTTAACACCATTGCTCGCAGCACTGTTTTCACGTTTACAAAATGTATTGATTGAAGACGAATATGATGAATTGGATGATACGTTTATTCCTTTTGCCAAACTTGAAGGCATCAATGCCAATGCCAAAACGGCTTTATGTAACCAAAGTAAAATTGTTGGGCGCTTACCTTGGGTGTTTGGTGCTTACCGACCACCGCAAACTGTCACAGACCTTTTCCATGACCCTAAACGCATTGATGTTCGACTCACTGGCTGCAGCTTACGTATCAACGAAGAACATATTATTTTAGAAGCCGCAGAAGAGGGTGGTTTACAACTTCGCGTGGTACAATACGGTGATTATTGCGAAATTGATGATGAAGAAATTGTGCATAACAGCAATAGCCCAGCTATCAGGCAGTTACCCATAGGCAGCTACCACATTAAGTTTGGAGACAGGGTAAGTCCATTTGAATTCAAATTGCAGGTGCTCATCTAAAAATTCAGCGTGCAATGTTCATAAGGCCAATGAAACATACAATGATTAAAACCCCACCAATGATTTGTTTGAAACGAATAGCATTGTTGGATAGCAAATGATCATGAAGCTTTAAACCAACGATATGCCCCACGGTTGCGGCAGGTAATAGCCATAGATGCGAAGACCACCAAAAGTTTACACCCACAGCAGCCAATACCGACAACTTGATACTGACCAATACAAACCATAAGACAAATAAAGTATTACGTAATTTTTCTTTACTTACACGGTGCATAAATACTGCCACAATCAACGGCGCACCAATCAGTGATGTACCACTGACATAAGCACCAATAAGCAATAAAAAGGCATCAAAAAAATGACTTTTGCTTTTGATTTGGTATTGGAATACATACATCATCCCATATGCCAAGGTCATGACATAAACAAATGCGACCATAATTTCAGTTGGTAAGGTTAATAAACCAAATACGCCAATCAATTTGGGCACCAACATAATCGCAAAAGCTTTTTTGAGAAAAACCCAGTCTACAGCCCCTAAACGTGTGCCCACAGTAATGCTACTAAAAAACAACAGGTGAACCCCAATCAAGGGTATCCATACCAGTGGGTTATCGACCACCAAGAGTAAAAAAGGCAAACCAAGTGCCGCACCGCCAAATCCAAGACCTGAGCGTACAAAACCTGTCCAAACAAAAATAAGCGCAGTGGCAACATATTGCCATGTTTCGAGATTATCCATGGCGCGGGAGTATAGGGCTAAAGGTGATGACTTCGATATATATTGTTATGTCGTGCCCTGCATATAACGTCGCATAATATATATTATGTTGCATTTTATAGATGCTTTAAAAGAGGGAGCCACCTGAAGATTCACCATGTATGCGGCGGAGCCCGCTGTAAATCTTCAGCGTGATCCAAATCAAATGATGTATCTAATACTTTAACTATCAAATCTAAGTTATTAATATTAATGATTGTTTCTGAGAAAACACTGTCCGTTCCCCATGTTATATTATCAAACACTTCAGGGAAATATGTATGCATGGCAATAAGATCATAGCCGCCATCGTCAACTGGGCCTAATACAATATCATGATCAGTTAGCGCTCTCTTGACCTGCTGGTAACGGCTTATATTCACGTGTGGCGAATCTGTACCCAGAAACATAATGGGCTCATCATCAGTCGCAAAAGAATACGCTGTCAGATGGCGCATGCGCATACCCAAGTCACCATGATTTTGATGGTGCAATTCAAAGCCGAACCTTTGCTTTAGGTCTGTAAAAAAAGGATGCTTGATGTTATCCACTGCCAACCAGACATCATCAAACATACTGCATACCTTGGTTATGACAGCCTCTGTCATTTGTTTGTGCAAAGCTGCTGCCTGCTCAGCATTATATTGCGGCATTAGGCGTGTTTTGACTTTGCCTGCAACAGGCGCCTTAGCCAATACAATAACACGCATTAGCGTATGTGCCTGTACATCTTAGCTAGTTTTTCAGGGCTTATACCTATCCAGTATAAAAAACGTAGCTTCCACATTAAAAGCACTGTATTTATTACACCGTACTTTTCCCAACGACGACTCGACGTTACCAGCGTATCTTTTAAGCAGGCAATGTGTCCAAGCGGTCTCAGCTTCTTGCTTAAGGCAATATCCTCCATCAATGGCAAGTCAGGAAAGCCGCCTACAGTCTCAAAAACATCCCTGCGAACAAACATAGCCTGATCCCCTGTGCTTATTTTACTTAAACACGAACGGGCATTCATAAAAAAGCTTATAATTTGATAGCTTAGGCCACTTGATGATAAACGTATGTTAAACCTTCCTGATAAATATCCTTGGTTATAAGTTTTTTTGATGTTCGAGATATTACTTGAACTAATCGATGTATCTATATGTAAAAAAAGGATAATATCGGACTTCGTATTTTGAGCGCCCATATTCATTTGTTTGGCGCGTCCTGCTTGAGAAACCAAACAATGAAAGCCAGCATCTTGAATCAATTGCTTGGTATGATCGTTTGAACCACCATCAATAAAAATAAGCTGGTCTGTAGCTTCTAGGTTAAGTTTTTGAATTTCCCTTAGCGCATGCGGCAAGGTTTCTTCCTCATTATACACAGGAATCACAATCGCAAGGCTGGGTAGGGTTTGTTTTGACAAAGTTATGTTTCCACAACAATTGGGGTCCAACCACTACCCTCTTCTCTAAAGTTGGTAATTTGACCGCGCCATGCGCGACCAGCCATAGCGATTAAACGCTCACCATGCATATAAAGTCGAATATCAAATTTATAGGTCACATCATCAATCTGAATCAAACTTGGTGGCACCAACTTCTGCATGACGGTGGTTGAGGTTTCTAATGCATCAAAACGTTTACGACTCATCGCTTTACCCAATAAAACACCCTTGCCACCATGACGTGCCGCAGGTTTAAACACCCATTGCTTGCGGGTTTGCCAAGCTTTGTCCTTATCGTATTCAGCGAGTACATGTGTTTCGGGTACAATATCTCGAAACAAATTCAATGTTTTATCATCCACGCAGGATTCAAGCAAACCATCGCGCCACCAATCCACCATACGGTTTTTATCACCAATCAAAGCGTAACTTCTGGGGTATGGGTTTAAGTCCACCTGCCCTGCCATGTATGCTTGGCGAATATGCTGCATAGCTGCGGATTCTAAATAAAAATCCGTATCCCGATTATAAATCATATCGACTTTAGCACCGAATATATACAAACCATCGTTTTGTAGTATCAGGTCTTCTGGGCTAACCAAGCTAACTTTTCTACCATCTGCTTCCAATAAAGACGCATACGCTTTCATTTCGGGAAACATGTACTGTGACTGAATATCTTCATCCATAATCGCAATATGTTGCCATTTTGGGTCAAACATGCGCAATAAACGTGTGGGTAAATCATCAGCAAGCTCTGCATGTGAACCTTGTGGAATCCACCCATCATCCTTTTCCCACAAGCCGCCTGCATTATTATTAATTTCTATCAGCTTGGGGCTTGTATCTGTCAGGTGAAAATCATACCCCATCAATATAGATGGATTGTTGGGTACTATGTTTGTTGTTTCAGGTAATTTGTCTGCCAACAATGAAAGATACGTTGTATTATTTTTTAATTGGTATGCTGCCCTTGCAAAAGAAAGCATGGCCTGAAAATTGTGTTGCGAAATGGAAATAGGGGTTTGGGTTGCTAAAGTCATGCGCCCCACCCTACCCAAATTTTAAGTTGCCGCTAATATCCATGCCATGAATGATTTATCACTTGCCAGCATCAGTTTAGAAACATTGCAAAAGTGCATGAAAACATGGGGGCTTCCTGCATTTCGTGCCAAACAAATATTGGATTGGCGCAACAAAGGTATTCTTGATTTGGCTGCTATGAAAAATATTCCGCAACAAGTTAAAGTGATACTTGAAGAAAAGATACAAGTTCAACCTTTACAACTGGTTAGCAAACAACAATCAAGTGATGGTACACGTAAATATCTATTTGCTTTAAACCGCAAAGGGCAAGCCAAAAAACATATTGAAACCGTGCTTATTCCTGAAGAAAACCGAGGTACGGTGTGTATATCGAGCCAAGCTGGATGTGTACTAGACTGTCCATTTTGTCATACAGGTACGCAAAAATTTGAAGGTAATTTAACGCCTGCTGAAATTGTCGCCCAAGTCTTGGCGGTTAAACAAGACCTGCTCACTGACCCCATGTTTGAGGGTTTACACAACCAAGTCACACATATTGTCTATATGGGCATGGGCGAACCACTTGCCAATGAAACAGCAGTCTTTGATTCACTGGCTTTACTCATGGCTGAAGACTATCTTCACTTATCGCGCCGTAGAATTACACTTTCAACTTCAGGGCTAGTGCCACAAATTGAACGCTTGGGCAGAGAAGCACCTGTTAATTTAGCTATCTCCTTGCATACAGCCATCAACGATTTGCGAAATACACTTGTACCTATCAATCAAAAACATGATTTACAAAAACTTCGCAAATGCCTTAATACTTATCCTTTGGCAAAAAAACGGCATATTACTTTAGAATACGTGATGCTGGCTGATGTGAATGATGATGATGAAGCTTTAAAGGCATTGGTCAGCTTTGTTAACCCAGAACGTGAACGTGTGAACTTGATTCGCTTTAATACTTACCCAGGAAGTGCTTACCAAGGATCTTCCAGCGAAGTGGTCGATAAATTCGCAAAGGGCTTGATTTCTAAAGGAATTCGTGCAACGGTAAGGCGGTCTCGTGGGGATGACATTATGGCGGCTTGTGGTCAATTAAAAACAGCCAAGCAATCATAACAAAGAGGAAGAAAACACAATGCAACGTACAGCAATCATTGGTGGCAGCGGTTTGTATCAAATGGAAGGCATTGAGGTGCTTGATGAATTGGACATCGACACCCCATATGGTAAACCATCGGATACCTTAACTTTAGCAAAAATTCATGGGCAAGAAGTCGTTTTTCTACCAAGACATGGAAAAACGCATAGTATTCCACCACACAAAATCAATTATCGCGCCAATATTTATGCCCTGAAACTTGTTGGTGCATCACAAATTATATCTGTTTCTGCTGTGGGTTCATTACGTGAAGACATTGCACCCGGTGATTTTGTGATTGTTGACCAATTTGTAGATAGAACACGCGAGCGGGTTTCAACTTTTTTTGATGGTCCCATTGTTGCCCATGTTTCTCTGGCAGATCCCGTCTGCGCATCACTACGCAGCCAACTGCAACAAGCTTGTGAGCAGCAACACATCACAACCCATAACAAAGGCACATACATGGTAATGCAAGGTCCACAGTTTTCAACACGAGCGGAGTCAAATGTATACCGAAGTTGGGGCATGGATGTCATAGGTATGACCAATATGCCTGAAGCCAAACTCGCACGCGAAGCTGAGATATGTTATGCTACTGTTGCCATGTGTACCGATTATGATTGCTGGCATGAAAATGAAGATGATGTGTCAGTGTCCAATGTGTTGGAAGTCATGCATAAAAATGTGGGGAAAGCCAAAATCATGTTAGATACTTTTTTTAAAAATAAACCCAAGGGCAAACAAGCTTGTGCCTGTCATCAAGCTTTGCAGCATGGCATTTTTGCAGACTTAAAGGCACAAGATGACAATGCTTTGCGCCCTATTCATGCCTTAGTTAAACGTTTCTTATGAAATTAACTTATATTTTACTTCTATGTAGTGCGCTTATTGTATCAGCCTGCCAGAGTAGTGGTGTACAAAAGCAAAATGAAGATGATATTAAAAAACGTGCTTCACTACACTATAGGCTTGGTATTGATGCCTTACATAAAGGGTTTATTCCCAAAGCCTTTGAAGAACTCATGCTTGCAGACAGCATTGAACCAAAAAATGCAGCAACCTTGGATGCTATTGCTTATTCATGGCGTTTACGTGGTAATCTAAACGAAGCTAAAAAACATTATCAACGTGCAATTCGTTATAACCCAGCACCAGCAACACGAAATAATTACGGAAGTTTATTGGTTGAAATGGGTGAATATAAAGAAGCCGTTAAACAACTTAAACTAGCATTAGATGACCCACGTTACAATAAACAAGACTTGGCATTCACCAATTTGGGAGATGCTTATGTTGGTTTACACGATTATGAAAATGCTATTGCAGCTTATCGCAAAGCACAATTCATTGCGCCAAGGTGGGCTTACCCCAAACTACGCGAAGCTTCAGCCTATGTGACCATGAAACGACCCAATTATGCGCAAGCACTTTATGAAACAATTTTACGTAGTGAGCCTACAAACCAACAAGCATTGCAAGGTTTAATGGCCCTTTTACAAAAAAAAGGTGACAAAAATGCGATTAAAGTGCATTTGCAAACATTTATTCAACACACAACAAACCCTTTACAAAAAGCTTGGGCAAAAGACGAACTAGCACAGTTGCAGAAGTAGCTGGAGGCCACAATGGATACACAACAAAACGAAACTGATGATAATACTTTTGCCAAAGAGGCCTTAATTTGTGAGGTTGGTGTTAAGCTTGAAAAAGCAAGGCAGACCAAAGGTTTAAGCAAAGAGCAAGTACTGAAAGAATTAAAATTTAATGTATCTTTTTTAGATGCTTTGGAAAGTGGTCAGTGGTCTGAAATGCCAGGAGAAGTGTATGCCTTGGGTTTTTTAAGACAGTATGCAGAGTTATTAGGTGTAGACGTAAGCAGTGATATTGAACGTATTAAAACAAATACTTATGAATTAACCACCCCCCTAACCTATCCCGACGCACCTATATCACCCAACCGTACTTGGGCAATGATTGCAGCATTGTTATTTATTCTTGGTATGATTATAAGTAATCTATTCAATACTGACAGCCCTGTTTCATCCAATAGTATGCCTCAACCTTCCACCAAACCAACTGAAACCAAACAAGAAAAAGTGCACGATAACAATGTAACTGTTGATGTACATATTAATACACCACCGCAGAAACAAGTTGTGCCAAGCGTGAAAGATACGGACATCGTACGTCTGAACACAGTAAAAGACCATAAGGACAAAACTACGGATACGCCGAAAAATAGTCTAAGCGCCTTTACTTTTATTGCCGTCACCGATGATGTATGGCTGCAAATTTATGAACAAGAACAAGGTAAAGAACCTAAACTGAAACGTGAAGCTTTATTACGCGTTGGTCAAAGTTTTAGCTTGGATAGCAACACAGAATTACTCTTAACTTCAGGCAAACCCACTGCCCTTAAAGTATTGCGTGATGGTGAAGTTTTATATGATGTTGGCACATTAGGAAAAGAAGGTAAGGTATTGAAGTTATTCCAACTTTAGTGTTTTTCTTTCCGAAACAAGATGCATAACACTGCTGCTTAAAGCTTGGCTTGCAGCTTCCAATTCAGCTTGTTTTTTTCGCTCACCTAAACCTATACCCAAGCACTTTCCTTGTATCATGCACTCGGCTTTAAAACGCGGGGAGCTCTGGATACCTAGGTCTGTAATCTTATAATTTGGTAAGCCCAGCTTATTTGCCTGAGTCAGCTCTTGTAACTTACTTTTTGCATCTCTTAGGTTTGAAGGTTCAACTTGATTGATTAAGTTTGCCCAAGCTTTTACAACCACCTGCTTGGCTTGCTGCCAACCAGCATCCAAAAACACAGCACCAATAATAGATTCAACAGCATTGGCAGCAATAGATGGTGATTTCAAATGTCCTTTTTTATCACGTTCACCATCACCCACATTTAAAAAAGAAGCTACTTGCCAAAGCTTGGCGACATTCAATAAAGCATCTTTACAAACCAAATTGGCTTTCATTTTGGATAATGCACCTTCATTAAGTTGCGGGTACTGATGATATAAATATTCTGAAATAATAAGCCCAAGCACTGCATCGCCTAAAAACTCTTGGCGTTCTAGGTGTTCGGGTGCTTTGGATGCATGGGTTAAAGCTTTGCTGATTATGGATGCATCATTAAAACGATAACCGATGATTTGTTCTAGGTTTTGCTGTTTCAAGGTGTTTCGGCATAAGGAGCAAAATCAAAATCCATACGTGCTCTAAGGCGTAACTTATCCATAGGTTTAACTTCACTTTCTTTATATTCTTTATCTGGGTCAACACTTTCTGGCGGACCCAAAAGCCATAGTGTAATATGATATTCAGTACCAATTTTTAGTTTCCCATCTTCTTTAGTGATGCTTAAATTATCAAAAAAATCTGGTGGTAAGGCTTGTAAATCAACCGTCTGAATTTTAAATAACTCATCAATACGTCGTTTAACTTCATCTTCTGTTTGTGTAGAAAGATTTTCAGCAGTGCCTTCAAAAATATTTTGTACTTTCAAGTTGTTATAATAAACAGGGATGACTTGTCCACCAACAAAAACACCACCACCAATCAAAGCCAACCAAAATAATAATTTAAACATAACCCGACTCCCCTATTAATGTACCAGTGTGCCTAGTCTATCCCAGCGAATTGAACCTGTAGCATCATTCCAAGACCACCAAATGACCACGGCTTTACCTACCAAGTATTCTTGAGGCACAAAACCCCAGAACCTTGAATCCCTTGAATTATTGCGATTATCACCCAATACAAAATATTTTCCAGCAGGTACTTTCCATTTGCCATCACGAATAGAATAATCTTTACGCAATACATGATGTTTTACACCTGTTAAATCTTCTTCAAACAAGCCTGATACATCAACAGCGTGATTGCCCATAAAATAAGAATACTCACCCAACACTTTCAAAGGCATTTTTTTACCATTTACATAAAGTTCATTATTGAGGTATTCAATCACATCACCTGGTACGCCTACGATGCGTTTGATATAATCTTTACTTCTATCCTCAGGGTAGTCAAATACAACCACATCGCCACGTTCAGCTTCACTTTTCAACCATTGAATATCCGTAAAAGGAACGCGCAAGCCATAATTGAACTTAGAGACAAATAAATAATCACCTACTTCAAAGGTTGGCACCATGCTCGATGAAGGAATCACAAAAGGTGCTACGATAAAGCTACGGATAACCACAGCAATCAACACAATCACCACCAAACTTTCAATCCACTCCCGCCAACTGGATTTTTCTGGTGTTGCTTCTGCTGCTTTCTTCAACGATTCCATACTTGTCATCATTCGTCTCCAAGTTTTAGCACTGCTAAAAATGCTTCTTGCGGCACTTCAACACTACCAATAGACTTCATACGCTTCTTGCCTTTCTTCTGTTTTTCCAACAGCTTACGCTTACGTGATATATCACCACCATAACATTTTGCAGTCACATTCTTGCGCACACCTTTCACGGTTTCCCGTGCTAAAATCTTGCCACCAATTGCTGCTTGCACAGGCACATCAAATTGATGCCGTGGAATCAATTCGCGCAACTTTTTCACCAACGCACGTCCACGAATCTCAGCCACCGAGCGGTGTACAATCAAAGATAACGCATCCACAGGTTCAGCATGAACCAATACATCCAGTTTTACGACTGATTCGGTTCTAAAATCTGCCAACTCATAATCCATTGAGGCATAACCACGTGAAATAGACTTTAATTTATCATAAAAATCAATCACCATTTCAGCCAAAGGCAAGTTATAAGTTAACATCACCCTACCCTGACCAATAAACTTCATATCTTGTTGAATACCACGCCTTTCTTGACAAAGTTTCATCATCACACCGACAAACTCTTCAGGCATAAAAATATTGGCAAGTACCGTAGGTTCTTGTACCTCTTTAATTTCTGAAGCATCAGGAAAACCACTGGGGTTGGATATCTCTTTGGTTTCACCATCGGTCATGGTTACTTTATAGACCACAGATGGGGCTGTGGTAATCAAATCAAGGTCGTACTCACGCTCCAAGCGCTCTTGAATGATTTCCATGTGCAATAAACCCAAGAAACCACAACGAAAACCTAAACCCAATGCCGATGAACTTTCCATTTCATAGGTAAAGGATGGATCGTTCATGTTCAATTTTTCAAGGGAGTCACGCAATTCGGCATAATCATTGGAGTCCACAGGGTATAAACCTGAAAACACCATGGCTTTGGGCTCTCTAAAACCAGGAAGTTGCTCAGTAGCTTGGTTTTTTTCTAAAGTGACTGTATCACCCACCCGCAAATCAGCCAAAGTTTTGATGCCACAAATCATAAAACCCACATCACCTGATGTAAGTTGCCCTGTGGGTACAGGTGCTGGTGTAAACACGCCCAAATCATTGATGCCATATTTTTTATCATTGGACATGAGCAAGATCTGGTCACCTTTCTTCATCATGCCATCAAACACACGAATCAATGCCACCGCACCTACATAGGAGTCAAACCAAGAGTCTACAATCAACGCGCGTACAGGTTTATCATCATTATTTTCAGGTGCTGGAATACGTTTCACCACCGCTTCAAGCACATCCATAATACCTTCGCCTGTTTTTGCAGATACGGCAATGGCTTCGGATGCATCAATGCCAATCACATCCTCAATCTGGCGTTTGGCTTCTTCCACATCGGCAGACGGTAAGTCGATTTTGTTAATCACAGGAATAATTTCGAGGTCATTTTCCATGGCAAGATATACATTGGCTAAGGTTTGTGCTTCTACACCTTGCGTCGCATCCACAATCAATAACGCGCCTTCACAAGCTTGCAATGAGCGTGATACTTCATAAGTGAAATCCACATGACCTGGGGTATCAATCAAGTTGAGTTTGTATTGCTCACCATCGTTGGCCTTGTATTCAAGAGTGGCTGTTTGTGCTTTAATGGTAATTCCGCGCTCTTGCTCCAACTCCATAGAATCTAAGACTTGTTTCTTCATTTCACGGTGTGATAAGGCACCTGTTTCTTCAATCAACCTATCAGCAAGTGTAGACTTACCATGGTCAATATGGGCAATAATTGAAAAGTTACGGGTATGTTCTTGTTTATAATCTGAATATGACATTGCAGCGCAGCCTAACCACCTCAAAGCCTTCTTGCTAGGTCTTGTGTTTTAAAGTAAAAAAGATGAAGTATCAGTGCCAGAAATTATTGGTGTGACTTTCTAAACGTTGCTTAACAATTTGTATTTTACGATCAAATTTTTCATCATTAATTAATTGGTCAAAATAAAGTTTAGCCAGCCTACTTTTAAGGTTTGTATGTTTAGGATAGTATTCCTTAATTAAAAAATAGACATATTGTGCCAGCGCATCTTTACCGATGAATTGATGCTCACTATTTTCTCTTTTAAAAATCGCACAAGTCAGCCCTTCTTTGATCGCCGTGATAATACTCGAAGCTGACTTTTCTTTGACGAAAACAATCGTGAAGCGTTCGCCGACTTCATGGTCACTATCATGTGCATCCGAGTTGGCAAAGGGCGCCAAATATTTATGTTTATTGGTTGTTTGCAGGGCAGTTAAATGGGTCATATTGTTATGTTCTTTGACTTTTTCTTCACCAAATACTTCAACACCATCAAGCTGGGAGCTTTTTAACATCTCTTTGTAAAAAGCTTGATGAAGATGGTATTTTCCATCGCGATACACCCAGTTTGGGTGGGCTAATATGGAAACACCTTCTGCTTCTTTAATCTTGTTAATCACCCAAATGTTTTTTGCGTAATGCGCAGGGTCAATATTTTTATCAATATCCTCATTCTTTAATGCTTGGGTTATAGTTTGGAGTTCAGCCTCATATTTTTCAGTGTCTTTTCGCTGATCTTCAATGGATTTATTGGCATGAATCGACAAAATATGCCCATTCCCCAATGCAATAGACATATCTTTTTTTCCACCAACGCTGACTTCTTCACCAGCCAATACCAAAAGGTCAATATCATTGTCTTTCACTTTTTCTATTGCCTGAAGTGAACCGCTATAATTATCATGATCGGTAACACTCATGAAATCCATGCCTGCGCCTAAAGAAGCCATCGCCATGGCAAAAGGTGTTGTTTTACCATCGGAATAGATGGAATGCATATGCAAATCACCTTTTAAGGGTCTCAACTGCATCATTTCGTCATCAAGACAGTACAAACAAACTGTTTTTGACTCTTTATAGGTGAAATTCACTTTGATAATAAATTCGCCGAGATGTGGCATGGTGTATGTAAAGATAATTTTGCTGTTTTTAATCGTAAAATCGAGACTGTCTTTATGGTAATAATCACAGCGAGAGAGAACCTCTACCGATGCAATATTATCTGTGTTTTTTAAAGAAAGCTTATATTTTACGGTACTGTTTTGTGCGACGACATTCGGTGTAATTTTCACAATATTCCCTGTTTTCTATTATGTTTTATACATCACTTTAAGGTGTTTAAGCCATGCTCTGCATCAAGCTTATAAAAGTTTCCAAGCATATATGGCCGATATACCCAGCGTATAGATGACTAGAATCACAACATTCCTTGGGTTTCCAGAAAGTTTTGGTGTTTTAATTTGTGATACATTCAACGCGATAATAATCATACAGCAGACATAAAGAATAATCGCAAACGTATCTTTATCAAAGAAGCTTGAAAACAAAACAATAAACACAAGCAATATGCTGTTATTATCAAGTGCTAAACCTGTGTACTTTGTGCCACCAGCAAGCCCAAATGTACTAAAGTAGCTCAAGCGTAACGCACTGGTTGCAACCATGAGGAATGCACCTATCAAAAATAAAGGGGAAAATTCGCCATAGCTCAAAAGAAGCATCGCAGGCGTAACACCATAACTTACAATATCAATCAACACATCAAGCTGCCCACCGAACTTACTATCATCACCTGTGCGCCCCTTCATTCGTCGCGCAACAAGCCCGTCTGCCCAATCAAAAGCAACCGCCCAAATCATACCAATCATAGCCGCGGCATACACACCTTGAATGCAAAAATAAATGGCAAGTATGGTACAAGCCAAACCTGCAAGGGAGCATAGGTTGGGAATATCCTTTGCATAAGAGAGTATGGTAGGTTGTTGGGGTTGAGGTGTCATTCTTGTCCTTTGAAACATATTGGTTCTTCTTTATTTGAAGTTTGAAGTGTGTTATACTAGCCGTGAAGTTATTACTATCAATAGGATTATAAAAAAGAATGGTTGTTTATACAGTAGGTACGTTTGATTTATTACATGTTGGTCATCTTGCCCTACTCGAACACTGCGCCAGCTTAGGCAACACCGTTGCTGTAGGCGTTGCTTCTGATGAAGTTGTTAAATTATACAAGCCCAATACCCCAATTATCCCCCTTGAACAACGCATAGAAATGTTATTGGCGCTAAGCTGTGTAGATATTGCTCTTCCTTACCATGAACTGGACTATATTACTGTATGTAAACAAGTTAAGGCTGATATTTTTGTGGTTGGTGAAGATTGGGGAAAAAAACCACACAACCAAGGCGTGGAAAATTACCTTAAGTCTCAGGGCAAACAAATTGTTCAGATTCAATACAATCCAAAAAACTCATCAACAAAAATAAAAGCGAAAGTTATTGCTCAGCCTCTCGCCCCAGTATTGGTTGCATCCTCAACTACAAAAATATTAAAGGCAATAACCACGGCGACCTAGGCTATTGAACTCCGCATGAGTCCATGTTCAAATTGAATGCTGCATTGGGCAGCTTCATGCATCCAAAAATATACCTAAGCCACTTTCGCTCGTTTGCCAAAAATGATTTGATTGTAGCATAACAACCTCGATTTTTTAAACTTGCTATCGCAATAGAAAACGCCCACAATGCAATACATCGCTGTCTGCAGGGAGTAAAATATGGAAATGATTGAACATTGGCATATTTGGTTAATCATCGCCTTTTTAATCCTTATCATTGAATTGATGAGCGGCACTTATTTTTTATTGGCACTGGCTGGTGGTGCTGTGTTAACATCAGCAGCAACATGGTTGATAGCGCCCGACGTAACAGCGCAATTATTTATTTTTGCCATCGCTTCAGCAGCTACCTACTTATTACTACTCACTTTTCGTAAAAAGAAAGAAATCGCCAATACGGATGGCACAACCCATATGCTTGGGCAACAGGTGCAAGTGGTGGCTACCATCAACCCGCTAGGCAGGGTGAAATATAAAGGTGTATTGTGGCAAGCCAAGTCAGATGATAAGCTTAAAAAAGGTAGTTTTGCTGAAATTACAGCTGTCGATGGTAGTACGCTTACCGTCAAAGCATTGAATGAGAAAAACACCATAAGGAGTTGATATGTTAGATACTGGATTAATGCTTACCCTATTCTTGGCCGCAGTGGTTATTGCCTTTATTTTTAAAGGCATTGTGGTGATTCGTAGCTCAGAACGGATGGTGATTGAGCGTTTTGGTAACTATGTACACACACTTGAACCAGGCATTAACTTTATTATTCCCTTCGTTGATAGACCCCGTGAATTTATTTGGAAAAAAGCACCTTCTGATAATGCTTTAAGTAGGCTTTTGGGAGAGAGTTCGGATGGTCACCTTGCTGCCACAGCGCGTATTGATATTCGCGAGACTGTGCTCGATATGCCTTCGCAAACTGTATTCACCAAAGATAACGTTAGTGTACATATCAATGCCTTACTCTACATTGAAATCACCAAGCCGCATGATGCAGTTTATCGTATTTCTAACCTACCCAATGCCATTGAAAAACTCACCCAAACCACTTTACGTAGTTTGGTTGGTGAAATGGAATTGGACAAAACCTTATCTTCCCGTGAACAAATCAATTCACGCTTGCAACTTATCTTAGATGAAGCTGCCGATGATTGGGGCGCAAAGGTAAAACGTGTTGAAATCCAAGATTTGGAAGTCCCTGGCGAAATTCAAGCAGCCATGGAAAAACAAATGCGTGCAGAACGAGATAAACGGGCTTCGATTTTAGAAGCCGAAGGTATGCGTAAATCTGCTATTCTTAAAGCTGAAGGTGAAAAAGCTTCTGCAGTATTGGTTGCTGAAGGCAATCGTACAGCGCGAATTTTAGAAGCCGATGGTGAAAAAGAAGCATTGAACAAACTAAAAGAAACATTAGGTGACGAGTTTAGCCAGTATTTACTCGCCGTACGCTACTTGGAAACCATGAACCATATCGGCGCACAAACCGAAGGTGATAAAACTATCTTTATGCCCATGGATGCAACCGCTACATTGGGCGCTATCGGTGGAATTCAAGAGTTATTCAAAGGAAAATCATAACCACAGCAATAAATCTAAACTTTGCAGTGATACAAAATGAATACAAAACGGGCTGTGTGATACTCATACTTACAACGTATCTGTGTCCAACATGATGATTTGAAGGCTGGAAAACTGCACCCTCTTTTCACATAGCCCTACTATCGACACACTTTTAACGGCTTATCCTCACAAGGGTTTGACAATGTCTACCTACTTGCCATCTTTCCTACCAAATCAAAGCTGTGGAGATTCATTTTGAGCGCTGAAAATAACGTAATATGCCCTTGCAAGTCAGGGAAATCATTAAAAGATTGTTGTGCACCATACCATGATGGCACAGTGGATGCTCCGACTGCCGAAAGTTTGATGCGTAGTCGTTATTCAGCCTTTGTGTTGAATCTACCCGAGTATATTTGGAAAACATGGCATGAAACAACCCGCCCTGAACTAGAAATATTGGGTGGTTTGGGCTTAAAATGGATTGATTTAAAGATTATGGATAGCCAAGCTGGAAGCAACAATGATAACCAAGGCACTGTTCATTTTATTGCCAGCTTTGTTAGCGGTAATAAAGGACGTATCCTCAATGAAGTGAGCGACTTCATTAAAGAAGATGGGCTTTGGTATTATGTTGATGGGGAAAGCACTACAGCCGATATTTCGCGCAATAATAGCTGCCCATGTGGGTCTGGAATAAAATTCAAACGCTGTTGTTTGCGTTAAGTAAATATCACCGTTTCATAACTCATTGAACCTTCAATGGGCGAATACCCTTCGCTATGACTTGGGCTGACACAATCTGACCCTTTAAATTCCTGCATTAGCTTGCGTTGCGCTTGAGCATCGTCCAAAATAAGAACATGTTGATTAAATATTTCCTATTTGGGCAGCCTGTTTCACTGTGAATCATTGTGATACACCTCTATTAATGCGCAAGGCTAAAGCTGCCGCTGCAAGGCAAGATTTTGCCCAAGCAGGACAAATGTTTGCGCAAATTCTTGAGCAGCCAGAAATGGCAAACCAAATCAATGTCCATATGCAATATGCTATTTGCATAGAAAAAACGGGGCAATTAAGCCAATCCATTGACCAATGTGAACAACGTATTCATGAATGTGAAGAAACGGGTGAAGATGAACAACTCAAGTCTTTACAGTTAAAAGTGAGCGTCTTAAAACAGTTCAACCAAAAGCAGAATCAAGAAAATGACCCTTTACAAGATGAAGTGCTTAATACGGGTGATTTTTTCAGCCTAGATTCTCAAGAAATGATTCCACTTGCAACCGATGACGAAGTTAAACCTGAAAAGGTGGAAGAACCCAAACCCAAGGAAGTTGTGATACGAACAGTATTGGCTACACCAACCAAAGAGCCAGAACCTGAACACGTTGAAATTACAGAAAAAAGTATTTCTGAAGATAGAAACAAACAGAAAGCAGCCAACCTTTTTGGTGAAGATGAACATAATATATTAGCTGAAGAAGAATCCTCACCTGAGTTGAAGTTGGTTGACCAAGACAAGGTAGATGAAGAGAATAAAAACAACGATGTATGGAGTCATCATGAGTTGTAACTCATGCCATAAGCCCAATACTTACCCAATCAACGGTTCAACCGCAATAAAACCTTCCGCATATTTCACAGCCTCACCTGCAATATAAACCCTATCATCAACAAGCTCACACCATACTTCCCCACCCCGCTGTGAAACTTGTTTAGCCGTAAGTTTGTTTTTAGCCAATGCCTTTGCCCAGTATGGGGCAAGCTGGGTAAATGATGAACCTGTCACTGGATCTTCATCAATACCACAGTTGGGTGCAAAAAAGCGGGATACAAAATCATATTGTTTTGACCTTGCTGTAATGCAAACACCTCTTAAATCAAGCTGTTGTAATATCTGCATATTTGGGGCGGCATGGATAACGGCTGCTTCATCACTCAAAACCACAATATAATCTTCATGTTTGAAACAGCTTTGCATATGATCGCCAAAAACGTGTTGAATTGCTGCAGGCGTAACACACGGTTCGGGCATTTGTTTGGGGAAATCAAGAATAAACCTATCCCCATCTTGACGAACTTTTAACGCACTTGATTTGGATTGAAATAAAATACTATCACCAGTAAAACCGAGCTCTCTAAATAAAACATAAGCTGCCGCCAGGGTAGCATGACCACATAAGGCGACTTCTACCGTAGGTGTAAACCATCGAATATCATAACAACCATTATTTTCAACAAAAAACGCAGTTTCTGAAAGGTTGTTTTCTGCTGCAATGTGTTGCATCAATTTTTCATCAAGCCAAGTATCCAAAGGGCAAACAGCAGCGGGGTTTCCTGTAAAAAGGTCAGATGCAAAGGCATCAATTTGGTATATTTTTAACATGTTTAACCGCCAGTGATAAACACGCCAGATGATTCTTCGGCATAACGTGTTAAACGCAGGCGTTGAATACGTTTCCTTTTGATTTTAAGTACTTCAATACGCACGCTAGCCATTTGCAGGCAAAGCTTACCATCAGGTACGCCGCCCAATTCCTCTACAATTAAACCACCAATCGTAGTGGCTCCATTTTCAGGTAACTCACTGCCTATCAATTGGTTCAAATCATGGATATTTGCCGTGCTACCCACCACCCAAGAGCCATCAGGTTGCACCCAAACATCAGTAGGCGGTGCCACATCGGATTCATCCACAATTTCGCCAACAATTTCTTCAACAATATCTTCTAAGGTAATCACGCCTTCAATATCACCAAACTCATCCACCACGATTGCCATGTGCAAATGTTTGCTTTGAAATTCAAATAGTTGAGCCAAAGCATTACGGTTTGTTGGGGCATAAGGTGGATTGGTCCAAATCAAAGCGCGGGATAAGGGTGTTTGAGACTGGCGTATTTTAAGTAAATCACGCAGGTGAACCACACCCAACAAATTATCTTGATCACCATGATACACAGGGTAACGTGAATGCGGATGACGAATCGCATCTTCCACACAAGCTTCTACTGTTTTTTCAGCATCCAACATAATCACATCTTTACGCGGGGTCATCAAAGACTTAATCGGAATATCATGCAGTTGCAGCGCACTCATCAACATTTGTTCACGGGCTTTATCCAGCACACCACTTTCTGCACTCATATCAATCATGGCAGCAAGCTCTTGATGATTAAATGCCAATTCTTGGTGTTCTTTCACTTTAAGGGCGCGTTGTAAGAACTTGATACCTAACATTAATAAGGATACCACAGGTGAAAACAAACGTTGGAACCATGTGAGTAACATTGCCACCTTACAAGCAATGGTTTCAGCATGAGCAACAGCAATGGTTTTGGGTAATACTTCGGCAAAAACAAGCACAATAATGGTCATGGCGATGGTAGCATACAAAATACCAGCCTCACCAAAATAGGTTAGGAAAACAGCTGTCGCAAGACTAGAGGCTGCAATATTAACAAAGTTGTTTCCAAGCAGGATAGACGCAAGCATACGTTCTGGCTTTTCCAGTAAGTGCTCAGCATATTTTGCACCTTTGCTACCTTTTTTTCGCATAATACGCAGTCGAACACGTCTTGCCCGCGTTAGTGCTGTTTCAGAGCCTGAAAAAAATGCGGAAAGCAAAAGTAATAAAAAAAGTACCCCTAAAATATAGGGTAAAGCATGTTCAGAAAATGTCATAATGCGTTAATGTTCAAAGCATATCTTTAATGATTTTAACACCAAAGTATGCTAAAATAAGGGTAACATAAGCAAACAGCACCATTTTACTGCCCCGATTATGATGCCAAGCGCCTTTTTTACGCAGATGATATAAAGTCATCAAGGTTAACCAAGCAAAAATAGCCAATAAAACTTTATGATTGACCAGTGCGAAATGGTGAAGTTCAACCCATTGCCATGCTAAACCCGTTAAAATACTAAGTCCTAGTAACCAAATAGCCCAACGAACATGGGCAAACAAATAGTTGTTAATATCCATCAATGAAGGCATAGCTTGCACAAAAAAACCAATCTTTTTCTGGGTTAAAGCTCTGTCTAAGAGCAGTTGCATCACTGCATATAAGGCAGCCATGGTCAACATGGCATAAGCGACCACAGACAACAAAAGATGCCCTGTTTCTAGGAATGAATAAGCTTCCACCCATTGTTCTGATGCAGATTCATGTGTAACAGCGAGTAAAAATAATGAGATGGCTGTAAGCGGAAGTAATAATAGCCCTAAACCGCGGACTTCATGTTTCCACATACCAAGTAAATATAAGTTTTGCACCAGCAAAATGGTAAAACCAGTCACCGTTGTTAACGTTAGTACTAACCCTGTCTGTGCAATAAAACCAAGCTCTAAAATAGCAATAAGCGTGCAAACAATTGAGGCTCCTACAAGTAGGCTTATATTCCGTTGCGTCATCACGCCACTGCCGCCAGCACGCATACACACCAGAATCAACCAAGTTGCCAGCAAAGATAAAATACCCGCAGAAATAAACATTACATTAGAAATCATAAGCGACTTCTAACCAAAATCAGGTGTCATATCAATGCCTTGTGATACACCTTGCATCTTACACTTTATCTTATCATCGTTTGTGTTCATTTTTGTAGGTGGTAATCATGGGTAATAAAACAAGTATGACCAAAAAGATATTGCGTGGCATGTTGCTGGGGCTTGTTCTTGGCAGCCTTATCAATATCTTTGCTCACGATATTACTTGGGTTCAAGATTATTTGGTGATGGGTGTATTCCATGTTTTGGGTGCGATGTTTATCAGTATGCTCAAAATGTTGGTCGTGCCACTGGTCACCTTCTCATTGATTTGCGGCGTAGTTGGTATTGGTGACATTGGTAAACTCGGTCGCGTAGGCGGCAAAGCCTTCGCTTATTATATGCTCACCACCGCTTTAGCGATTACGCTCGCCATTGCCTTGGCAAGCTTCTTTGCCCCAGGAGAAGGGTTTGAGTTAGCAGGTGCAGCAAGTTCATCGTTTACGGCTCCCGAAGCCCCACCTTTTACCCAAGTCTTGATTGATTTAATTCCATCTAACCCAGTGGCGGCTTATGCCGAAGGAAATATGTTACAAATCATCTTTTTCACGATTCTTTTCGCTTCATGCATGCTTATGGTGGGCAAAGCTGCTAAGCCGCTGATGGACTTATCCGAGCGCATGAATGAAGTGATGATGCAAGTGGTGAATGTGGTGATGTATTTGGCACCGCTTGGTGTGTTTGCACTGATGGCAAAAACATTTGCCCAACAAGGCATTGATTTGATTATCCCTATGCTGGGTTATTTTGGTGTATTGGTGCTTGCCCTGCTTCTGCATGTTTCAGGCACTTTAATGCTACTATTAAAACTATTTGGCAAGGTCAACCCCATCACCTTTATGAAAAAAATGAGCACAGCTCAAGTTTTCGCTTTTAGTACATCAAGCTCCAATGCCACCATCCCTGTCACCCTGCAAACCGTTGAAAAACGTTTGGGTGTGGATGAATCCATTGCATCGTTTACCGTACCCTTTGGCGCAACCATCAACATGGACGGCACTGCCATCATGCAAGGTGTCGCCACAGTGTTCATCGCTAATGTGTATGGTGTTGATTTAGGGTTAACGGGTTATCTCACCGTGATTGGCATGTCTGTATTGGCATCCATTGGCACAGCAGGTGTACCTGGTGTAGGTTTGATTATGCTTGCCATGGTATTCAATCAAGTGGGTTTGCCCGTGGAAGGTATTGCGCTCATCATCGGTGTGGATAGATTGCTGGATATGATTCGCACGGCTGTGAATGTCACAGGTGATGCAGCCGTGAGCACGATTATCGCAAGAAGCGAAAAAGGCTTGGATATGTATGTGTTTAACGACCCAAAAGCGGGAATCATCACGGATATTGATGTTCCACATGCAGTAACAAAAGAAAAAGAGGTGTATTAAAATGCCAGTTTACCGTTCGAGAACAACCACAGCAGGCAGAAATATGGCAGGTGCGCGCGCACTTTGGCGTGCCACAGGTATGAAAGATGGTGATTTTGAAAAGCCCATCATTGCTGTGGTCAATTCATTCACCCAGTTCGTGCCTGGACATGTGCATTTGAAAGACTTGGGGCAAATGGTTGCCCACGAAATTGAAGCTGCAGGTGGCGTTGCCAAAGAATTTAATACCATTGCTGTGGATGATGGTATTGCCATGGGTCATGGCGGTATGCTGTATTCGCTTCCTAGCCGTGAAATCATTGCCGATTCTGTGGAATATATGGTCAATGCCCATTGCGCTGATGCCATGGTGTGCATCTCCAACTGCGATAAAATCACACCCGGTATGTTGATGGCGGCATTGCGCTTAAACATTCCCGTGGTATTTGTATCGGGTGGCCCTATGGAAGCAGGTAAAGTGACCATCAATAACCGTGAAAAACATCTCGATTTGGTCGATGCCATGGTTATGGCAGCCGATGATACAGAATCCGATGAAGATGTGGCTGCTGTTGAGCGCTCTGCATGCCCAACATGCGGCTCATGCTCAGGTATGTTTACCGCCAACTCCATGAACTGCCTTGCAGAAGCTTTGGGTTTGGCATTGCCAGGCAATGGTTCGTTGCTGGCAACACACAGCGACCGCCAAGCGTTATTCTTGCAAGCTGGGCGAACCATTGTGGACATCACTAAACGTTATTACGAACAAGATGATGCTTCAGTTCTCCCCCGCTCTATTGCTACGTTTGAAGCCTTTGAAAATGCTATGGCATTGGATATTGCCATGGGCGGTAGCACCAACACAGTGCTTCATTTATTGGCAATTGCCCAAGAAGGCGAAGTTGATTTCACCATGAAAGATATTGACCGCATGAGTCGCAAAGTACCTAACTTATGTAAAGTTGCGCCTGCGGTACAACATTATCATATGGAAGATGTACACAGGGCTGGCGGTGTGATTTCTATTCTTGCTGAATTGGATAGGGGCGGTTTGATTCATCGTGACATCCCCACTGTTCACAGCAAAACCTTGGGTGAAGGTTTGGATGCCAACGATATTGTGAATGAAGCCAACACTTCTGCCCGTGAAATGTATCGCGCAGCACCCGGTGGTATTCCAACCCAAGTCGCATTCTCCCAATCGGAACGCTGGAAACATTTAGACACCGACCGCGAAAATGGTTGTATTCGGAGCATGGAACATGCCTACTCCAAAGAAGGCGGGCTTGCCGTGTTGTTTGGTAATATTGCCGAGCGTGGTTGCATTGTAAAAACCGCAGGTGTGGATGAATCCATTTGGAAGTTTAATGGCACAGCCCGCGTTTTTGTGTCCCAAGATGATGCAGTATCAGCCATTTTAAATGATAAAATCAAAGCAGGAGACATCGTGATTATCACCTACGAAGGCCCCAAAGGTGGTCCTGGTATGCAGGAAATGCTCTATCCTACCTCTTACCTTAAATCCAAAGGTATGGGCAAGGTTTGTGCGCTTTTAACTGATGGTCGCTTTTCAGGTGGCACATCAGGTTTATCCATTGGTCATGTCAGCCCAGAAGCTGCCGAAGGTGGTGCCATTGGTTTGATTGAAGATGGTGATACCATTGAAATTGATATTCCAAATCGCTCGATTAATTTGGCTATTTCTGATGATGAGTTGAAGCAACGCCGCAAAACCATGGATGCCAAAGGTGCTGACGCATGGAAACCTGTGGGTCGCAAACGCCAAGTATCCAAGGCACTTAAAGCTTATGCGGCTTTAACCACATCAGCCGATAAAGGTGCTGTGCGCAACTTAGAGCAGTTAAAATAATCATAGGTGGCAATCAAATCAACGATTTATAAAGCTGATATTCAGGTGTCCAATATGGACACCTATTATTTTGAAGAGCACAGCTTAACCCTAGCCAAACACCCTTCTGAACATGAATCACGCATGATGACGCGGCTTTTAGCCTTTGCCTTGAATGCCCATGAATATATGGCATTCACCAAAGGTTTATGTGCAGAAGATGAGCCTGATTTATGGCAAAAAAGCCTAAGTGATGAGATTGAAGTATGGATTGATTTGGGGCAACCTGATGAAAAGCGCATTCGCAAAGCATGTGGTCGCGCCAAACAAGTTATCATCTACAACTACAACTACCGCAGTGCTTTAACATGGTGGGAGCAAACCAAGGATAAGCTCACCCGCTTTGATAATTTGAAGGTGTTTGTGCTCACCGATGAGGTTGTGGCAACTATGGGTGAAATGACAAAACGGAATATGCAGTTGCAATATACCATCCAAGATGGGGAGACGCTGCTCAGCGATGGTGAACATTCATTGGTGATTGAGCCTGAAAAACTTCATATTTAATAGTAGGTTGTAAACGCTGAAATATCCTTGCTCACCACAGCATTGGCACCCACAATAACACCTTCGCCAATGTTTACACCTGAAAGTATTTTCGCCCCGCCACCTATCCAAACATTGTCACCAATATGTACAGCTTTGGCGAAACAAATGCCCTTTTTTCGTTGCTCGGCATCTTTGGGGTGGTCAGATGTATAAATATGCACATTCGGACCCAACAACACATCATCACCAATGATAATGGGTGCTGCATCAAGCAAAATACAATTAAAATTGGCGTAAAAGTTGCGCCCGACTTCAATATTCACCCCGTAATCACACTGAAACCCAGGCTCCAGCACAGCACTGCCCACAGCTTTAAATAACCGTGTAATATGCTTCATATTTCCAGCGCTGGGATGTGCATTGTATTTCGCGCAAGCCAATCGCGCAGATGCTCTTAATGTTCTTAAATCCGAATCTAAACAATCATAGTTTAGCCCTGCGACCATGTTCTCAAATTCAGACACACTCATGCTTTAGGCTGCAAAGTATTGCCGCAACACTTGATACAAATAAGCCGCATCTTTTGTGCCCCCAAGTTCACGAATCGAGTGCATGGCAAAGGTTGGCACACCTACATCCACAGTGCGCACGCCCAAGTTGTTGGCAGTGATTGGACCAATGGTGCTGCCGCAACCCATATCCGAGCGCACCACAAAGGATTGCACAGGCACATCCGCTTGTTCGCACCATTGTTTAAACATGGCAGAAGTCTCGCTGTTGCTGGCATAACGTTGATTGGCATTGATTTTAATCACAGGGCCATCATTGATGATTGGGCCATGGTTGGCATCATGTTTATCGGCAAAATTGGGGTGAACAGCATGAGCATTATCCACAGAAATCATTACACTGGCTGCCATCAAACGTGCAAAAGCCTCGTTATCCCCAGTTAAGCGTTGCAACACCGACTCCAAGAAATTGCCTTGCGCTCCCGCCGCCGACACACTGCCCACTTCTTCATGGTCATTGCATACAAGAAGCGTGTTCTGGCTGTTATCGTCATGTATCAAAGCCATCAGCCCCGTATAACAGCTTAATAGGTTATCCAAACGCGCACTGGCGATAAAATCATCATTCAAGCCCACAATGGCTGGCGGTTGAACATCATAAAAGCTTAATTCATAGTCCAATATTGATACTGCTTTGCTGGATTCTTTGTTTAATTGTTCAAGCAATAGGTCATTCAAGCTTGTTTTGTTATCCGATACCCGCATCAACACAGGCGGTAAATGCTGTTGTTTATTGATGCTGCGCTTATCGTTGGCTTCCCTATCCAAATGAATGGCAAGGCTTGGAATCACCGCAATGGCTTTGTTCCAATTCACCAATTCATGAGCCATGTTGCCCGCTTCATCCACATAACTCACCCTGCCCGCCAATGATAAATCGCGGTCAAACCAAGGGTTGAGCAACACCCCGCCATAAGTTTCAACACCAAGCTGCAAATAGCCTTGTTTGATGATTTCAGGATTGGGTTTCACCTTTAAACACGGGCTGTCTGTATGCGCCCCCACCATGCGAATCCCCTGCTCCAGCAATGGCTGCTTGATGTCAAAAGCAACAATGGATGAATCATTGCGGGTGACAAAATAACGCCCTTGCACCTGCTTTTCTTGGACAAACCAAGCTGCTTGCTCATCCAAACGCTGAAAACCCGCATTTTCGAGGGTGTTCACCATATTTTGCACCGCATGAAAGGGTGTGGGTGATTGCTGGATAAAATCCAATAAGCCAGTCGTAAATGCTTTGTGTTTCATGCTTTCCCCTGAGCTATCGCTTCTGCCACCACATCACCAAGCTGGATATAGGTTTCAATGCCTTGTTTGGTGTTGTCTAAAATATCCTGCGAAGGCGACCATTTCCCCTTCTCGCCACACAAGACCACCGTGCTTCCACCAAACAGAAAATAACCTTTTTCATCGCCTTTCTTAAACGGTTTGGATTCATCAAAGGTTTGCACGATTTTACCCACGCAAGTCGCACCCACTTCGATATAGGCAAGCTTACCAAAGTGTTCTGTATCTAAAATCGAGACACGGCGTTCATTTTTGATAAAAATATCTTGCCTGTATTTAAGTGCCAATGGATTCACCGAATGTAAATCACCGGGAACAGTGAATGATTTCAGCGTTTTGCCATCATCAGGATAATGATAGCGGTGATAATCCACAGGGCAAAGCCGCGCAATCATCAGCGGGCCACCGATAAAGTCTTGGGCGAGTTCTGCATCGCCAATGAGGTCAATCGCGCGCAACATCGAACCTTTGACAGGCACAGTTAAATCATCCGTCATGTTTGCATGAGCAAAGTATCGTGCCTCAGCAAATGCACCCATCTCTTGTGGGTTGGTGGTGAAGGTTCGTTGCCCTTCTTTGAACTTGCGAATAAAAAACTCATTGAATGAGCGATACGATGTTTCAATCGGATTATCTTGAAGCGAGCCTTTTTGATATTGCTCAATCGGGATTTCAAAGTTTTGGATAAATGGTGCGACCTTTTGCCCAGACTTCACACTATCTTGTGATTTTCCATAAAACCGACTAAACATTTTACTGGCAATCAAAGGTGCTAAAAGCCGCCCAATGGGATTACCATAAGCAAACTTAACCGCCCCATCGCCATAGACTTTTTCAATCACTATCTTATTTTCATAGCGGCTAAATACTTGAATTTCAAAACCTTGGCTCATTTAGGATAATCCTTTATCAACGCGATACTTCAATGTTGAATCATAGTGTATAATTTATTCAACATAATCCATTTCCTTTGACCTTTTATACAGACCTTGCCCTTGTTCGGAGGTATCAACCTGATCGTGGGTAGCAAAAGCCTTATCCCCTTTCTGCTTAATTACTTAGCTTGGTCAGCCCTAAAAGCAAGAGTTATTTCACAATACTCATTAAAAAATCAGAAGCAAATTCATTTGATGAGAATTCCCCAGAAATATTATCTCCATTAGAGTACCTGACTTGAACAAAAATTTTCATTAGCTCTGCCCCTATAGAGCTCAATTCGGCGTCAAAGTTATCTAAGTAGTTAATAGCATCATCAATCGTAGGGAAAGTATTATTAGCACCATATAGTGGTGCAATAATTATTTGTTGGACTTGTCTATCAAGTGCAGCAATTAGCTTTTCTTTGAAAGAAGAAACTTCCTTATCACTTAACTCAACTATTTTCTGGAAGACTTGTTCATATTGACTGAAAGACAACTTTTCTAATGCTACAACTATTTTCTGTGCTACATCATCTGGAGTCTTTTCCCCATACTTAATATCCACATTTACAGTGGCGAATGCTGAGACTATATCCTCATATTTAAAATAAATTGTTGCAAACCCACATGAATTCAATTGTGTAATTGATGGCTTCGTATAATCACCTGCAATCACCGCACCTAAAAAAGGCTTGTGATACTTGTATTTTTCAGCAATAGGAAGAACTGCACCTTGTATTTCTTGGGCTTTATTTTTGGAATGTTTGGTGTAACGACGCCAAGCAATTTCGATAATAGCTACTGGAACTCCAAGTACAGCATCGGAGCCACCCCTTTCTATAACAAAGTCTAAATCATGTTTATTTCCATAATTATCGTGCCATGATACCTTTTTCCCTCTTCGTGCTGTACGTTCTTTTCCAACCACATCTAAATATAATTGTCGTTGAGTACATATCTGACTAAGTTGAGGTTCAAAATGCTTTTCTATGAATTCACCAATCATTTGTCCCAATTTATGTACAGGAGCTTTTGCCATTGTTAACCCTCCACCCAAAGTCTTCCTTCATGCAAAGGAACTGTATGGGTTCTATTTTTCCATTTAATATTTCTGTCTCGTAGCTTCTCAAATTTAAAACTTTTGAAGCCACTAGCTAAAGCTAATTCACCAAGCCACCTTTCTGCAGGAACATAAACACCATATGGAGCAGAGTCTCCAATCACAAAACATACTCGAGCCCCATCTTCCATAACTGCTCTAGAGTTTTTCCATATTTTGGCAAGGTCAAAGAAGTAAGCTGCTACCATAGTGTGATAAGTTTTCCTACCGCCCTTGGTTAAACGAACTTTTTCTAATTCTCTTGCTACGGGAGCTAACTCATCAATAATTGGTTCCAATAAAGGTTCGCGTAAAATATCATCAAGAACAACTTTATCGCCTGCAGAATGCTGCGAGCATGAACGCATAATTGTTGGTCTCACAGCCGATTTTAAATCACCCCACCCTTCAATTTCACCCCAGAATGTCATTTCTAATCTAGTAGCATCAGCGTAATCATAATTATTTGGGTAAGGTGGAGATGTAATTAAAAGATTGCATAGAGGGATACTTATTTTATCTCTAACATCCTGCTCACATATATGTGCTGAATTTACCCATTTATTATCTTTAGCATATTTCATATCTAATGCCATCAGCTCTGCTTTAGCCAAAAATGCCTCATACACATTTAGCACTTTTGATTTGGTTTTATTAGGTAAAATATATTGCCACTGTGCAGTACCAACGTTACTACATGCTCTCAATATCGAAGTTATGTTTAGGTGTACTAATTCCCAAATGGGGTTTTTAGTTGCTAACTTTTCGTATGCAAGCCTCAAGTTATCTAATAAACTTAGAGTCTCAAAATCATAACACTTCCCAAGAAGCTTTGACTCATCATACCGTTTAGTTTTTATCTTACTTTTACGAGCTTTTTCTATGACAAGTTGACACGCTTCTTTAAACTCCAACTCATTCAAATACCAGAGATTCTTTGTTTGAGCAATTCTAGCAACAAAAGGGTGTCCATCGAACCCAAAGGATTCATTTCCTGTAGCACATGCGGCTAAGGCTGTTGTTCCAGAGCCTACAAAAGGGTCAAAAACTTTTGCTTTTTGGTTAGTATCCTCTTCAAACCTTCTTATTTCGCTCTCTACCCATTCAGCTGAAAAACCTGCTGAATACCGAAACCATCGGTGTATAGGCAACTTCATGTTACCTGAAAATGTTCCAGAACGCGCTTCTTTTTTCAACTATTCAACTCTCTCTTTAAATCAACTTTAGACGGAACCTTAAGCTCCAGTGACACATTGTTCAATTCAACATCAGCTTTGCACATCATTGGCCTTATCAGTAACCCCTCGGATAAGGCACCTAATCCAGCGACAAACCATAAAACCAAACACTTGCACTCTCCTCAAGGCACAAGAAAAAATGCAGTTATTTCAGCAAGTTACAAGCTTCCGACAAGGCTTCTTTGAGTTTAGAAGGTTCAGTACCGCCAGCCATCGCGAGGTCGGGTTTACCGCCGCCTTTACCGCCGCATATTTGAGCGACTTCACGCACGATTTGCCCAGCGTTGTATTTATCCGTTAAATCCTTGGTCACACCTGCGACCAATTGCACTTTTTCGCCTTTGATTTGCCCAAATACAATCACGCCAGACTTGAGCTTACCTTTGGCTTTATCCATAAAGTCGCGCATGTCTGCCACATCTTTGACTTCGGCAGTAAGCAGCTTGATACCATTTACATCTTGGGCTGTGGCAATCAAATCATCCAACTGACCAGTGGAAGCCTTGGCTTTCACCGATTGCAGCTCTTTTTCGGCATCTTTAAGCTTGATTTGCAAGGTTTTGATGGCATCCACCACTTCATTGGGGCGCACTTTGACCAAGTTCGCCGCCCTATTCAGCGCATCGGCATCCGCCACAAAGGATTGATAGGCTGCCTCACCTGTCACCGCTTCAATACGGCGCACACCTGCGGCAATACCTGCTTCGGACACAATACGGAACACACCAATATCACCTGTGCGTTTCACATGTGTGCCACCGCAAAGCTCAGTTGAAAACCCAGCAGAGACCACACGCACTTCATCACCATATTTCTCGCCAAACAGTGCCATGGCACCTGATGCCACGGCTTCATCTTGGGTCATCAGCTTGGTTTCTACGGCATCATTCGCCCAAATCGCTGCATTCACCCGCGCTTCAATGATTTTGCGCTCATCTTCGGATACAGGTTGATGATGGCTGAAATCAAAACGTAAGCGTTCATCCGTAACCAATGAACCAGCTTGTTTCACATGCTCACCCAATACATCTCGTAACACTGCGTGCATCAAGTGGGTTGCTGTATGATTGCGGGCAATGGCATCGCGGCGCGCACCCTGCACTTCAAACACGGCAGTATCGCCCACGCTGAACGAACCTTTGCTCACTTTACCGATATGCACAAACAGGTCAGATAGCACTTTTTTGGTGTCGGTGACCACAAACTCGGCATCTTTGTTGCGAATCACGCCTGTATCACCTGTTTGACCGCCTGATTCGGCATAAAATGGAGTTTGATTGGCAATCAGCCAGACTTCATCACCTTCTTTGGCAACATCCGCAGCTTTGTCACCTGCAATCAAGCCAGAAATCGCACCTTCGGCTTGAATCGTGGTGTAACCCAAGAAATCGGTGGCACCGTGTTGCTCACGAATCTCAAACACAGCCTTGGGTAATGCCGCTTCGCCAGAGCCGCCCCAAGCAGCCCTTGCCCGCTCGCGTTGTTCATTCATGCAGACTTCAAAACCATCCATGTCCAAATGAATATTCTGACCTTTAAGAATATCGGCGGTTAAATCGGTGGGGAAACCAAAAGTGTCATACAAGGTAAACAGTGTTTTACCGGGAATTGTGCCGCCCTCACCTGCATCACTTACGGCTTGTTCCACCAACTTCAAACCTTTATCCAAGGTTTTGATAAAGCGTTCTTCTTCAATGCGAATGACTTGCTCGATATTGCCCTGCGCTTCTTTTAGCTCTGTAAAATGGTCGCCCATTTCATCGACCAAGGCCTGCACAAGCTTATACATAAAGGCCTGTTTCATGCCCAATAAACGCCCATGACGGCAAGCGCGGCGCAAAATACGACGAAGCACAAACCCGCGCCCTTCATTGGATGGCAACACGCCATCAGCAAGCAGGAAAGATACCGAGCGCAAATGGTCTGCAAGCACACGAAGTGAAACATCTTGTTCATCGCTATCGCCAAGTTTGATGCCTGTGACTTTACTCGCTGCAGCAATCAGGTTTTGAAACAAATCAATGCTGTAATTGTCGTGCGTACCTTGCAATACCGCTGCGACACGCTCCAAGCCCATGCCTGTATCCACAGAAGGTTTGGGCAGCGGGTTTAAAGTGCCTTCTGCATCCCTATCATACTGCATAAACACAAGGTTCCAGATTTCCACAAATCGGTCGCCATCTTCTTCGGGTGTACCCGGAGGCCCACCCCACACATGCTCACCGTGGTCATAAAAAATTTCCGAGCAAGGTCCACAAGGTCCCGTATCACCCATGCTCCAGAAGTTATCCTTGGCACCAATTCTAGCGATTTTATCTTCAGGGATACCCACGCCTTTTGTCCATAAATCATAGGCTTCATCATCATCTTCAAAGACGGTGACAAACAAACGGCTTTTATCGAGTTTTAATTCTTCAGTTAAAAATTCCCATGCAAAGTTGATGGCATCCTCTTTGAAATAATCACCAAAGGAGAAATTACCCAGCATTTCAAAAAAGGTGTGATGACGAGCGGTATGCCCAACATTTTCCAAATCGTTGTGTTTACCACCAGCGCGCACGCACTTTTGGCTGGATGTGGCGCGAACATAAGAGCGAGTCTCATCACCCAAGAAAACATGCTTAAACGGAACCATGCCCGCATTGGTAAACATCAAAGTCGGGTCGCCATGTGGCACCAGCGAACTTGATTCAACAACCTCATGCCCTTTGCTTGCAAAATAGCCAAGAAACTTCTTACGAATTTCCGATGTTTTCATGTTGTCTCATCCTCATTGTTCATCACCTGCAAAATGGTATGAATATCATACCCCTTGTTTTGCAAGTATCGCATTTGTCGCTGCCAAACACGTTTATCGTGTTTGTATAACCCTGTTGGGTCACGTTTATCCAATACTTCTTTGCATGCAGCCCAAGCGTCAAACCCTTGTTCTGCATCGATTAAAGCAGTTTTAAGAGCTACCGCTTCAGCACCCTTCTGCCGTGCTTTTTGCGCTGCAAGCCATGGTGTTTCACCTTTTTTAAGCCTAGAGCGCAAAAAGGTTTCCGCATAGCGCATTTCACTCAAATAATCATATTGTTTTAATAGCTCGATAACATCATCAATAATAATATCATCATAGTTTTTTTTACTTAACTTCTCGCGCAACTCGTGTTCATTATGTTCACGAATTCCTAAGAAACGAACAGCTGATTTATAAGCTTCAAGCTGTTCTTTCTTAATGGCATTATTCTTTTGTGACACTCGGCTTTTCTAAGCTAAATTTCATTTCTGGTAAACCCAACTCTTCACGCACTTTGCTTTCAATATCATTCAATAAATCAGGGTGGTCTTTAAGATATTGAATCGCATTATCACGACCTTGCCCAATACGCTCAGTGCCAACGGCATACCAAGCACCACTTTTCTTCACATGCCCATATTCCACACCCATATCAACCACTTCACCGACATGTGACACGCCTTCACCATACATAATGCTGAATTTTGCCAGTTTGAATGGTGGTGCCATTTTGTTTTTGACTACTTTTACTTTGGTATCATTACCCAACACATCTTCACCTTTTTTGATGGAGCCCGTACGACGTACATCAAGGCGAACCGATGCATAAAATTTCAGTGCATTACCACCTGTTGTGGTTTCAGGGTTGCCAAACATCACACCAATCTTCATGCGCAATTGGTTGATGAAAATGACGGTAGTATTGGTACGAGAAATAGCTGATGTAAGTTTACGCAAAGCTTGTGACATCAAACGTGCTTGCAAACCCATGTGTGAATCACCCATGTCACCATCAAGCTCAGCACGCGGTGTTAAAGCTGCAACCGAATCGATAACCAAAATATCCAAAGCACCTGAGCGGGTTAACATATCCACAATTTCCAAAGCTTGCTCACCGCAATCAGGTTGCGATAAATAAAGGTTGTCCACATCCACACCCAATTTACGTGCATAATCAGGGTCTAGGGCATGTTCTGCATCAATAAATGCGGCTTTACCACCTGCTTTTTGTGCTTCTGCCACGGCATGAAGCGCCAAAGTTGTTTTACCTGAACTTTCAGGACCATAAATCTCAACAATACGACCACGTGGATAACCACCTATGCCGAGGGCAGCATCCAAAGCCAATGAACCAGAACCAATCACTTCCACGTCTACATGCGCTTTATCACCCATGCGCATAATGGTGCCTTGTCCAAACTGCTTTTCGATTTGCGCAAGTGCTGTTTCTAACGCTTTTCCTTTGTTATCTGCCATGGTGTTGCCCCTTGTTTCATCATTTAAACTGTATCTATATCTGCGAAACTTAACACCCAAACTCACCCTTTACTAGGTACATCAACAAAAGAATAAGCATACGAAGTTTGTGTTTATCTTTTCATGGTTTCAGCATACTTTACCAGCAGCAACAAAAAAGGAGATTCATATGAAATATTGGTTCACACTTCTCGCACTAACAAGCACACTCTTCATCAGCAGCATGGCGCAAGCCGCATGTCAGCATGAAGGCGTATGTAGTCAGTCATACACATTAGGTCCACAATTTATCAGCCCCAAAGATGGTGATACCGTCTCTAGTCCTTTGCTTGTGAAAATGGGCATCAAGGGCATGAGAGTACACAAAGCGGGGGAAATCATTGAAGGCACAGGACATCATCACTTAATCATTGATGGCGCTTATATTCCTGAAAATGAAGTGGTGCCTGCTGATGATAAACATATCCATTTTGGCAAAGGGCAAACGGAAACCACCATCAAACTCAAACCCGGCAAACATACCTTAACACTTCAGTTTGCCGATGGTCATCACCAATCATATGGTCAAGTGATGAGTCGCACGATTCATATTACGGTAAAATAAGGGGTTAGGGAATCTCTGAACAAGTCATGAACGCATATATTGTGTCCAGTGCATCCAAACTCTGCGTTGTGCAGTTTAAGCAATAGCCGTGCTATTCCATGCAACTCACGCCTTGATGTTGAATACCCTGAAATACAATGTATTTCATCCAGACTTATTCAGGGCTTCCTTAGCATTAAAATTCCACTTTATTGTTGGCATGAGCGTCAACGGTAAAGGTGGATGGTGGCGTGCGTTCGGCGAGTGCTTCAAGCTCAAATAGGTCTTGGCTTACATGTCCAACCATGGCGGGTGTGGAAAAGCTGTGGGTGTGATGATTCAAGGCAACCACTTGATGGTATTCAGCATGAATATGCGCCACATTATCTATATCGTTCACATCTGAAAAATCTATATCACCATAACATGTGCACAAATATGTTTGGTCGTGATCCACATTTAAAAATACACCCGTACCGCGCACACCCAACACTGCAGTTTTTGTATGGATGGTTTTGGCTGTGTTCCGTTTAAACACAGCCAAAACAGAGCCGAAAAATACATTTAAAGTAAAGTTTTCCGTTTGTTCAGGCAATGCCAAACGCGAACGCCCACCCATACGATACACACTGCCATCGAGTTTCATGATAATCCGCGCTTTATCACCCGTAAGCACCTCATCACTAAAGTGAATCGGTGTATCTTTGGATGCTAAATGACCATTAATCAGCACAGGGCCTTTAAGAAGGTAAATCTTACCATCAGCAGCAAGGGCTGTTGATGCATACGACAAACATAATGTGAAAAGTATCGTTTTAAGCATGGTTGTGCTCTCCTGTATAAAAAAGTCTAAATGTGAAACGTGTACCATGGTTTAATGTACTTTGCACTTGGATATGGCTTTGATGAAGCTCCAAAATACGCTTCACAATCGCCAAGCCAAGCCCAGAATGCTCATCACCACGATGGGTATTGTTGCCTTGGTACAAAGGGTCAAAAATATGCGGTAAAATATCTTCCTGTATGCCACATCCTGTATCAGCAAGCTCAACCTTCACATACATATCATGCTTTTCCAATGATACAGTAATCACATCACCCTTTTTAACATAACGCAAAGCATTACCCAATAAATTCTCAAACACCCTTTGAATCAAGGCAATATCCGCTTGCACCAAGGGCATATGTGTATCGCCTTTCATCACCAAAGATACACCCCTATGTTGTGCGCCAGCTTCATATTGCTGCAACATATCTTGCACCAATTCAGGCAAAGCAAAGGGTTCAATTTGTGGTGCTGAATCTAAGGTGTCCAATTTTGCCATTTCAAACAGCTCATCAATTAAATGCTTCAGCCTATCACTAAACTTAATCGCCCGCTCAGTATATGCATGGCGTTGTTGTTCATCCAAACTGTCTGCTTTCATTTCAAGGGTTTCCAAATAGCCATGTAATGCTGCAAGTGGTGTGCGTAAGTCATGAGAAAGACTGGCGAATAAGTCACGGCGTTTGACATCCTGTTTGGATATCTGTTCAAACTGTTGCACGGTTTGTTTTGCCATTTCTGCCACATTACGCTCAAGTTGACTTAATTCATCCTTGCCTTCTGATGCTTGAAAATCAGGCAATGTTCTAAATTCAGATTGACGAAATGCATCCACCTGTTGGGAAAGCTTACGTAAACGACGTGTAATCGGATAAAACACCAATAAACCAACTACAAGGCTGACAAACAAGGCAATGCTCACCACCCAAGCACCCAAATATAATAATTCTTTATCCCTAGCCAACTGTTCTACAGCATCATATTGCTCACCTCTCAAAATCACATATAAATAACCACTGGGATTATCCGTCATGGGGATGGGTGTCACTGAAAAAACTTTTTGCCTATCCAATGAACGAGGGTCGTCACCGAGCAAGGGGAAACTTGCATTCTTTTGTAAAAATGCACGAATAGGTTGAAGTGAAACATGGTCGCGTTTTACTTGCCCGGGGTCTGCGGAATAGGACAAAACCTTACCCTGCAAATCCAATAAATAAATTTCAATGCTTGGATTCACCGTCATATATGCCATAAACATATCCTTGAGTGCTTGTTTATCCAATGTGTTTTCATGCACAAGATTGCGTTCATTCACCAATGTTTTTGCAAGGTTACGATTTAACAATTGTTCGGCATATTGGGTATTTTTCTGCACGGTGGTAAACATAAATACACCATAAATCAGACCAACCAGCCCCAAAGCCAGTGTCAGCGTAAGCGCAAGGCGTGCATAAAGTGTATGTATCATGGTCAATTCACCGTTTACTGTCGCCAAATTTATAGCCCACGCCCCAAACCGTAAGAATATATTCAGGATTGGCTGCATCTTGCTCCACTTTCATACGAAGGCGATTGATATGGGTGTTGACGGTATGGTCATAGCCTTCAAACTGATAACCCCACACATGGTCAAGCAGTTGGCTACGGGTAAACACTTGCCCGGGGTGTTTGGCAAAATACACCAATAAATCAAACTCTTTGGCGGTTAATTGAATTTCTTTGTCTGCAATGAAGACTTGCCGTTTAGCCAAATCGATGGACATATCCCCCACTTGCATGGTGTTATTTTGCTTCACATTCTCTTGAGATTTAATCAAGGCATCCACGCTACGAAACTGCGCTTTAATGCGCGCCAGCAGCTCAGGAATACTGAATGGTTTGCTGATATAATCATCAGCGCCGACTTCTAAACCCACCACGCGGTCAATTTCAGATGTTTTGGATGTAAGCATCATAATGGGAATGTATTTACCGCCCTCACGCATCTTTTTGCACACCTCAATACCATCCATCACAGGCAACATGATGTCCAAAAGCACAAGGTCGTAATCATTTTGTTCATAAAGACGCAAGGCTTTGCCGCCATCGCCTGCAATATCTGATGTACAACCCATATCTTGCACATGCAAGGCAATTAAGCTTGCAAGGTCTGCGTTGTCTTCCACGATGAGAATCTGTTTGTTCATATCACTCCAAACTATGCCTAATGTTTATAAAGTAGTCTTGTTTTGGTTTTATGATCTTACAAACCACGAAGCGGCACCAATAAAAATTGATGCCGCTTCATATCATTGCTTTTAACTTACTCTACGGATAACAACTTTTAGTGCTGGATTATCAAACCGATGTTTGTCCATCAAGCCTGATGTGGCTAAACCATCATCCACAGTCACAACACCGCGATGAATGCTGATAAAGCCCGTGTCATCACGCACTGCATCAAAACCCGTCCCGCCTGTGCCTGGCATGGTTGCTGCTGTTTCAGTGTTGGCTTCTGTGCCTGCATCAAACACGGCTAAAAATGCAGATGTTGATTCACCCACAGCCAAGGTTGAAATATCCAAACCTTGTAGGGCTGCAAAACCATCATTGGTGTTCACCAGCATACCTGCCACGCTTAATTGCAAACCTGCCGAATCAGTCACATTTGCCATCAATGTTTCCGATGCAGCAGGCATAATCGCACCTGCCCCACCCACTGATGTTAATACAGAAGCGTGGGCATTGGCTTCACTTAGCAACATGACATTGTCACCACCTTCAGCCAATTTTTCCAATGCTAGGCTTGCTGAAGTTCCCAACATACCCATATTGTAACCTGAGGTATGCAGAACAACGGCAACGGGTGCAATCGCTTGTGCCCCCGTGAGATTGGTTAAAGTGATTTCATACGATGCAGGGGTTGGTGTAGTTGTACCACCACTGCTTGGCGTTGTTGTGCTAGAGCTGCTACAACCATAAAGCGCAAGACCTAAGGTGATGGCTAAAATATTGATACTTTTATAAGTATTCATCATCATCTCCCTTACTGCACAGTGACAACAATTTGTGCCACAGGGTTTAACCAGCGGTGAACTGTTGTATCCAAATCACTGATGCCAGCCGTTGGATTTGTATCACCAATGATGCCACGGTGAATATGTACGGTTGTATTGGCATCCACTGCGGCAACGCCTGTACCACCCGTGCCATTAGCAGCACCCGGGTCAGCAGGAATACCCAAAGTGTTCGGCGCACCACTACCCGCAACAATAAGTTCATTATTGGCTTCAGTACCAGCATCATAAGCATTGGCAAAGAACGTGTATGTGCCTGCGGCTGTGGGCACCATGATACTATCCAAGCCAACAAAGCCATCATTGGTAGGTAAAAGCATACCCACCACCGATAAGTGTGTGTTGGCTGCGGCTGTGTTGGTGAATGTTGCCGTTGCAGTTGCACCCGGTGCCATTGGCGTAGCATTGGCTGCTGCAATATCAGCGCCAACTGCCATAAGGTCTGTTGTTAACCCCGCTGTATCGCCACCTTCAGCCATCGCTTGAAGATTGGCTGATGCAGCCATACCCGGTGTATAAAGGTGTGTGGTTGATGGTGCTGCGGTGACAAGCAACGGTGTGAAATAGATACCATTCGTCAAATTGGTCACGGCAACAGTAAAGTTTTGTGCAAAAGCACTTTGGCTAATCAACAAACCAAGTGCCATGCCTGCAAGTGTAATATGTTTTTTCATGATTCCTTCTCCTTATTTTTATTGCCCCTCTTTGGGAACGCAGCTATTAACGCATGGAGAAGTCACACGGTTATCACCAACTTATCACATTTGTATCACGTGATAACTAAGTCTAATAGTTTGCATAGTTAGGATCGATATGACTAAGTAATTATCGTAACAACTATATCACCATGTTTAAAGGGAGCTTTCACAACAGGTAATACCTATTGCCGAGCATTACATGGAAAAAGAAGCAATAGTGAAAAAAGTTAAGTACATGAATAAACTTCACTTTTTTATATTCATTTTATGCAAACACAGAAGGGTTAATCTGCAGCGTTATATGCGGTACATTGACATCATAACTTTACTCACCCATATTTATGATCATTAACAATAAAATTAAGGTGAATCAAGATGTTATCAGGTGTAATGCTACTATGGTTTATTCTTACGGCTGCTTCAGTACTATTTGTTGCAATCGATAGCATTAAAACTCCAGAGTCGCCAGTATTAAAATGGGGGTTTATATTACTCACAGCCTATACTGGGCCAATCGGAGCGTTTTTATACATACTAGGATGTCGCGAACCACTACCTGGATTACACGAAAAATACACGGCAACACTTTGGCGCCAAGTATTAGGTTCAACTATGCACTGCGTAGCTGGCGATGGCTTAGGAATATTAGCTGGCGCTATACTTGGCAGTATAATTCATTTATCTAAACCAGCAGAAATTGGTCTTGAATACCTTCTGGGATTTGGCTTCGGATGGACAATATTTCAGGCTTTGTTTATGAAAGAGTCGTCAGGTGGTTCGTTTTATAAGGCTCTAAAAAATACATTTATACCTGAACTGGTTTCAATGAATTATCTCATGGCAGCTATGGTACTCGTTACATCATTTGGCATGCGTATGGTACCTGAAAGTAGTAGCCTAATATCAATGGAGTTCTGGTTCATCATGTCGATGGCATTATTGATAGGATTTATTGCAGCTTATCCGATAAACTGGTGGTTAGTTTCCAATCATATGAAGCACGGTATGATGACGGTGCGACTAAATCATAGTGATGATGTAAATATGCAAGAACATTCAACACCTAGCCATTCAAGTCATACTGAAACAAGAGACGAGCATAAAAATGAGAAGCATGTGGACAACGTATCACGCAGCATGATTGTGTTTATGGTGACTATGTCCTTTGTCGTTTTTGGTGCTAGCGTAACGACTGTCTTAACGTATGGAGTATAAACAATATTCGTATCTACTGTCTAAAAAGTAATCACACTCAGCACTTGTAAACTACGACGTTATTTAAACGAAGTTAAGAACTGACCATAACCTTCTTTTTCAAGTTCACTCACAGGAACAAAGCGCAAGGCTGCGGAATTGATGCAGTAGCGCAGGCCTGTGGTTTCGCTTGGACCATCGTTGAACACATGCCCAAGGTGCGAATTACCCTGTTTGCTGCGCACTTCGGTGCGGGTGCTAAATAAGCGGCGATCAACCTTCTCAATGATATTCTCTTTCACCAATGGGCGGTCAAAGCTAGGCCAGCCAGTGCCTGATTTGAATTTGTCTTTGGAGCTAAACAACGGCTCACCCGATACAATATCCACATAAATGCCCGCTTCTTTATTATCCCAATAGGCATTGTTAAATGGTGGTTCTGTGCCCTCTTCTTGGGTTACTTCATACTGTAACGGTGTAAGTTTATCTTTTAAGTCAGCCATTTTTTTATGCTCTCCTCGGTCTTTTCCCCAAATTTTATCCAAATATTGGTCACGACCTGAACCTTTACGGTAATACCAATAACGTAAGGGATTCTTTTTATAATAGTCTTGATGATATGTTTCTGCCATATAAAAGGTTTGTGCTGGTTTAATGGGTGTCACAATCGGTTTAGAAAACACCCCACTTGCTTCTATCTTGGCTTTAGAAGCTTCAGCAAGGCTGTGTTGTTTTTCATTCAAATAAAAAATGCCCGTTGTGTATGCATATCCCCTATCCACAAACTGACCACCAGCATCGGTAGGATCAATTTGATGCCAAAACACATCCAAAAGTTTTTCATAACTTGTTTGTGCAGGGTTATAAGTAATTTCAACCACTTCCAAATGCCCACCTGACATATAATTTTGGTAGGTTGGATTTTTGATATTGCCCGTGCTGTAACCAGAAACCACAGATTTTACACCATCAAGCTGCTCAAATGGTTTTTCCATACACCAAAAGCAACCACCAGCAAAAATCGCTTTTTCTGTATTGGACATTGTTCCCATCATACTACCTTTTGCCATATCATCTTTGGCAGTTATGAATGTAGGTAGGGTGAGCAATAGAAGCGCAATACTTATCAAAACAATTGTATAGTTTCGGACTTTATTCATCACAGTTCACCTTCTTTTTTAAGATGTGACCAGTGTAAGGCATAAATATCACAAATTTATCACTCTAAAGTAACCATGTGATGTGATGTGATGATTAATAAGCAGGTCGTCCATTGGGTGAAACTTGTTTGTCACCTTCTGCGACACCCACTGCATCTACTGCATTTTGTTCATATGGTTTTTGCGTGTGTTCGCCTTTTTCAACTTTGATAGGTTCCACACTATCGCTACAAGCTGAAAATAGCACCAATAACGCAGCTATAAGCAAGATTCTTATCATGGCCAATACGTCACTTTAGCGGTGCATGTTTCTGAAATTTCAACACGCGAAATTTTAAGGCGATCATTTTCCAAGCGTTTGACCATTTCTTTATACAATTCAGCTGCCACATTCTCACTGGTTGGGTTAATCACATCAAATGGTGCTACATCATTTAAGTTATAATGATCCCAGGGATCCAAAGCTGCTTTAAGCTCGGTTTTCATGATTTTGTAGTCTATGCCCATACCAAGCTCATCAAGCTCACTACAACCCACATACAAGCGCACATGCCAGTTATGCCCGTGCAAACGCGCACAATCCCCAGCATAACCACGCAACTGGTGGGCTGCTGAGAAATGGGTTTCAATCATCAGTTCATAACGTGGCATCATGCAGGATTAACCTCGAACATTGGGCAAAAGCATGGCTGCTGCAATATCACGCCCTTCCCCAACCAAAATATTAAACGTACGCGCTGCCGATAATGAATCCATACATTCAAAACCCACATGCAAATCAGCCAAATAATCCATCACATCATGACTGGGAAATGCAGTGCGTCTGCCCGTACCAATCACCAAAACCTCCGGTGTATGTGTTTCAAGCCATTTCAAGTCAGCAATGGTTAATGTTGAAATATCTTGTTTTAACCAAGGTGTATGCACTTCACCTTGATGAAAATAAAAACTAGCCTCAATTTTATCAGGACCCAGTTGAAAAAAGGTGTCCCCATAAGCATGAAATATACGCTGTCCACTTTCGAGATCTGGGGTAATATCCCCTTGCATGGCTGTACCTAACATAAATTAAGGGCGGTTTTCCAATTCTTTTAGCTCTTCTTCGGACATTTCAAACTTGCCTTCTAATGCCAGCATAATGGGTGATGCAATAAAGATGGATGAGTATGTACCCACGCCAATACCAACCAATAAAGCAAATGCAAAGTTGTGAATCACTTCACCACCAAAGAAATACAATGAAAAGACCACAAGCAACGTGGTTGCTGAAGTCATCAAAGTACGAGCCAGTGTTTGGTTAATAGATTGGTTGCACACCTCAACCTCATCCAAAGGATTCTTTTTCTTTTTATTGGCTTCAAAGTTTTCACGGATACGGTCAAACACCACAATCGTATCATTCAGCGAATAACCAAGCACGGTCAGCAGTGCTGCAACCACGGATAAAGAAAACTCCAATTGTAAGGCAGAGAACACACCAACCACAATAATAATATCATGCAAAATTGCCGCATCTGCACCCAAAGCAAAACGCAACTTAAATCTCACCATAACATAAATTAAAATACCAATTAATGTATAAAACACAGCCATCATACCTGCTGTTTTCAGCTCTTCACCCACTTGTGGACCAACAAACTCAACCCTACGCATTTCAACTTGGTCTGCACCAAACTTGTCTGTTAATGCATCTAAAATTGCAGTGCTAATGGCTGAAGCTTCAACACCCTCTTGGTTTTGCACTCGAATCAAGATTTCTTCAGGTGAACCAAACTCTTGAATCACAGCTTTCCCATAACCAGCAGGCACTAGAGCCTGACGAATATCAGCTGTTTTTACTTGTTGATGAAACCGTACTTCAACCAATGTGCCACCTGTGAAGTCGATGCCCAAGTTCAAACCTTTAAAGGCAATCAATGCCAAAGAAACCACAATCATGAACACAGAGAACGTGAGTGCTTTTTTACGGCTGGCTAAGAAGTCAATGTTAATGTCAGGACGTATAAGTTGCATAATAACCCCTTAGATACTTAATGTTTTAATATTTTTTTGCTTGCGGTACATCAAATATGTAATCGCACGTGTCACCACAATCGCTGTAAACATTGAAGCCAAAATACCAACGCTAAGTGTCACAGCAAAACCTTTGATTGGTCCCGAGCCAAACTGGAACAATACAACAGCGGCAATAAGCGTTGTAATATTGGCATCCATAATGGTTGAAAATGCTTTATCGTAACCACCATCAATGGCGGCAAGTGGCGTTTTACCATTGGTGATTTCTTCGCGTATACGCTCAAATATCAGCACATTGGCATCCACCGCCATACCAATGGTTAATACGATACCTGCAATACCGGGTAAGGTTAAGGTTGCACCAATCATGCTCATGGCTGCAGCAATCAATACAATATTAAATGCCAAGGCAATATTGGCAAAAAGACCAAATAAACGATAATAAACCAACATGAAAAGCAAAACGGCAACAAAACCATAAAGAATCGAGTTTAAACCTTGGTCAATGGAGTCTTTCCCTAAGCTAGGGCCAATCGAACGCTCCTCCACAACCTTGATAGGCGCAGGTAGTGCACCTGCACGCAATACAATAGCAAGGTTACGCGCTTCTTCAGTCGTAAATGAGCCCGTAATTTGTGCCGTACCACCTGAAATACGCTCTTGAATCACAGGCGCTGATTGCACCACACCTTCAAGCAAAATCGCAAAACGTTTCTTAACATTTTCCTTGGTTAAACGGTCAAACTTGCGTGCACCCTGATTGTTAAACTTCAAGGAAACTGCAGGCTGATTGCTTTGTGAATCAATGGTAATCCGCGCCATAGTCACGTCTTTGCCTGACAGTTCTGTCCGTTTTTTCAATAAAATGGGGCGACCATCTGCAAAGTATGCAATCATGTCACCTGGAGGAACGCGGCCAGCTACCGCTGCATCCAAGTCTCCCTTTTCATCCACCAATTTAAAATCAAGCTGCGCTGTTTGCCCAATAATAAGCTTCGCATGCGCTGAATCTTCATAACCTGGAATTTGCACCAAAACACGTCTATCACCTTGGCGCATAATCACTGGTTCCGTAGTACCCAAAGCATCCACACGACGACGAATCACTTCAATCGTTTGTTCAATGGCATATGATTTAATTTCTTTGGCTTCACTTGCAGAAATTGTAAATACAAGGGTATGATCATCGGTTTGTTCCATGTCATAACCCACCAATAACTTACGCAACAGCTTTTTGGCTTTCGCTACATCATCAGCTTTTTTAATCACAACGCTAACTTGTGTCGCATTGCTATCCAATTTTCTATAGCGGATTTTTTCTTCACGCAATGAGCGTCGAATCATATTGATATTATCGGAGACTTGTTGTGAAATCACCTTCTCAATATCAACATCAACCACAAGGTGAATACCACCTTTCAGGTCAAGCCCAAGGTTTAATGGTTGGCTCAGAGATGCAGGCCACCAACTGGGTACTGTTGTCACATTCGGGGCTGTCCCCATCACAGCACCAACCAGCACTGTAATAATCAACCAAAATTTCCAAGGTGCATATTTTTGCATGAGCTTGTCCTTAACCTTTTATAGAAATATTACTTCCCTTTTTTATCTTTCTTATCTTTTTTATCTTGTGTTTTAGGGCTTTCTTGCAAACCAGCAATCGTATCTTGCTTGGTTTTAATAATCACACCCTCAGTTATCTCAACCATAGCCACACCATCTTTTACATTGGTAATGCGACCATAAATACCACCACCCGTAACCACTTTATCACCTTTTTTAAGACCTTTAATCAGCTCAGCATGTTCTTTCATACGTTTTTGCTGCGGGCGAATCAAAAGTACCCAGAAAATGACCATAATAAGAATCAATGGAATCAATGAGGCAAAACCACCGCCGCCGCCTGCGGCTTCAGCATGCGCTAAATTTGCTGGTAAAAGCGTAACAGCAAATGCCAATACTGCTTTTGAAATCATATTTTGTAATGTTGATGTCTTCATTTTCATTCCTTTCTTACCTTAATATATTGTTCTAACTTACTGATTGCGAAAGGTTTTTAAGAACCCATCACGAAACTCTGGCCAACGTTTTTCTTCCAATGCCATACGTGCTCTTTGCATAAGATCACAATAGTAATGAAGATTATGCAAGGTATTCAACCTCGAACTTAAAAGCTCTTTCGCCATAAAGAGGTGGCGAAGATACGCTCTAGAAAAGTTTTTGCATGTATAACATGTGCAAGTGTCCATAATCGGTGTTTCATCGGTTTGGTGTTTGAGGTTTTTGATGTTGATTTTACCATGGTCGGTAAACAATGTGCCATTGCGTGCATTTCGACTGGGCATCACACAATCAAACATATCAATGCCCCTATCAATGCCTTCAATAAGGTCATCAGGCGTACCTACACCCATCACATAATGCGGCTTATCTTCAGGCAAATATGGGGCTAATGCATCCATCATGGCCATCATCTCTTCTTTGGGTTCACCCACGGATAAACCACCAATAGCAATGCCTTCAAAATCGATTTCAGCAATGGCTGCAAGACTTTCTTTGCGTAAATCAGGGTACATGCCACCTTGGACAATACCAAATAAGGCCTGGGTATCGTTCACTGGCAAATGCTCGCGGCAATCTTTTGCCCAACGCATAGACATTTCCATGGATTCGCGAGCTTCATCATAAGTGGCTGGATATGGCGTGCATTCATCGAACGCCATCACAATATCGCTGCCCAGTTTACGTTGGATTTCCATGCTTTCTTTAGGGCCTAAAAACCAACGCGAACCATCAATATGCGATTGAAAACGTACACCTTTAGGTTCGATTTTACGCAAATCCCCCAAAGACCACACTTGAAACCCACCAGAATCGGTAAGAATAGGTCTATCCCACGCCATAAACTTATGCAGCCCACCCATCTTTTCCACGATATCTGCACCAGGGCGCAACATCAGGTGGTAAGTATTACCCAAGATGACTTCAGCACCGATATCATCAGTTAAATCAGCAGGTGTTAAGCTTTTGACTGTGGCTTGTGTACCTACAGGCATAAAAACAGGTGTCTGCACTTTGCCATGTGGCAGGGTCACCTCACCTCGACGAGCAAAACCTTGCTCATCTTTGGCGATGATTTTAAATGAAAGTGCAGACACCTATATCAACTATGAAACAAGCAATGCATTGATTTTACGTACAAACCCTGCTGGATCTTCAGGCAATGCACCTTCAGCAAGTACGGCTTGATCAAACAAAATGTCCGAATAATCGGCAATTTTGTCTTTAGAGCGCATTTTTGCCAAACGTTTGACCAAATCATGTTCAGGGTTGATTTCAAGAATAGGTTTTACGGCTGGTACATCTTGCCCAGCCTGCTTCAAAATACGCTCCATATTACCTGAAATATCAAAATCATCGGCTACCAAACAAGCTGGTGAAGCCGTCAAACGGTCGGTAGTACGCACGTCTTTCACTTTATCACCCAAAGCTTCTTTAAGCTTTTTCACAGCTGGTTCAGCCGATTTTTTTGCCTCGTCATGTTCTTTTTTGTCTTCTTCAGCGTTGTCACCAATGCCCGACAAGTCTAGCTCACCTTTAGCAATAGACTTCAATTCTTTACCATCAAATTTGTCTAAGTGACCCACAAGCCATTCATCAATACGGTCTGCCAACAATAAAACTTCAATGCCTTTTTTACGGAAAATTTCCAAGTGTGGGCTGTTTTTAGCAGCAGTTAGGTTTTCTGCTGTAATATAATAAATATCTTCCTGCCCTTCTTTCATACGCTTAATATATTGGGCAAGGGTAACGGTTTGCTCATCATTTTCTGTGCTCGAAAAACGCAACAATGATGCGATTGTTTCTTTGTTTTTCTCATCTTCAATCACGCCTTCTTTCAAGCAGTTACCAAATTCTGCATAAAACTCAGCGTATTTATCTTCTTCTTTGCTTGCCAAGTCTTTAAGCCAGCTTAACACGCGTTTGGTAGCACCTTTTTTCATTGCAGTCATGGCTGGGCTATGCTGCAAGATTTCGCGGGAAACATTTAGTGGTAAGTCTGAAGAATCCATCACACCACGTATAAAACGCAAATAACGCGGCATCAAATCTTCAGTAGCTTCCATGATAAACACACGTTTAACATAAAGTTTCACACCATGTTTAGCTTCAGCTTGCCATAAATCAAACGGCGCACGTTTTGGAATATAAAACAACAAGGTATATTCATATTGCCCTTCAAGACGTTGATGGATATGCGCCAAGGGGTCTTCAAAATCATGGGCAACATGTTTGTAAAAATTGTTATAATCTTCATCAGAAAGCTCTGATTTGGATTGTGCCCAAAGTGCAGAAGCTTGATTCACTGTCTCAATTTCAGGCTCTTTGCCCTCTTCTGCTGGTTTAAACATACGAATGGGGAATGGAACATGGTCGGCATATTTATTGATAACCGAACGAAGTTTCCAATCATTTAAAAACTCTTCTGCTTCATCACGCAAATGAAGTACAATTTCAGTACCACGTTGTTCTTTATTAACGGTTTCAATGGTAAACTCACCATCACCCGCTGATTCCCAACGTACCCCGTGTTCAGCCGTTAAACCCGCTCTACGCGTGGTTAATGTCACTTTATCGGCAACCAAAAATGATGAGTAAAAACCAACACCAAATTGACCAATCAAATGAGCATCTTTTTCTTGATCACCTGACAACTGACCAAAAAACTCTTTGGTGCCTGAACGTGCAATCGTACCTATATTTTCAATCACTTCTTCATGGTTCATGCCAATACCATTATCACGAATGGTGATGGTTTTAGCATCTTTATCAAATTCAACAAATACATGTAAGTCCGAATCACCTTCAAACAAGGCATCATCAGTGGTTGCTTCAAAACGAAGTTTATCCGCCGCATCCGATGCATTAGAAATCAGCTCACGCAAAAATATTTCTTTATTGGAATAAAGGGAGTGAATCATCAAATCCAAAAGTTGTTTCACTTCTGTTTGGAAATTCATGGTTTCTTTCGACATGTTTACCTCTATGCGTTTGATATTAATATAAATCAGAATATGTAATGTCTAGATAGTGTTACGGAAAAGCTTTTTCAAGCCCTGAAATGATTTTTTTAGTGTCTAACCCACCACACAATCATCCAACCCACTGCCAATGCGCAAAAACCCATAAACCGAAGAGAAGAAACGGGCATTTGTGGAATATTCTTCAGCATATTAATCATAGTTTGAGGAAAGAGTGCATAAAGCACCCCTTCCAAAACCAAGACCAACCCTAAAGCTGCCCATAAATCGTTCATGCGGTTTTCTTATTTCGATGTTTCGAAAAATCTAAAGAATTCAGAGTTGGGTGATAGCACCACACGGCTTTGTGTAGCCATAGACTTCCTGTAAGCTTCTAAAGAACGCGTAAAAGCATAAAACTTAGGATCTTTTTCATAAGTTGAGGCATAAATCTTAGTTGCTTTCGCATCCGCATTACCCTTAATGATTTCAGATTGTTTATATGCATCAGCCAATAAGAACTTACTTTCTTTATCTGCAGTTGCGCGAATCTCTTTAGCAGCTTCTTCACCTTCAGAACGGTATTGTTTGGCAATACGCTGACGTTCAGCTTTCATACGACGGAATACAGAGTCCGAGTTTTCAGCAGGTAAATCAGCACGTTTAATACGCACATCAATCACTTTCACACCAAGATTTGCAACTTCTGCATCTGCCAAATCGCGAATCGACACCATCAATGCAGCGCGTTTATCGCCACCTTCACCACCAGTTACAATTTCATGCAAAGTATGTTGACCAAGCACTTCACGCACTTTTGCACCCACCACATCTTGCATGCGAGATTCCACACGGTTACGTGTTTTCGCCACCTGATACACTTTAAGTGGGTCTATGATTTTCCAGCGTGTAAAGCTATCCACGATAATTTTCTTTTTATCTTTGGTAATCACTTCATTGGGAAGATCATCGCTGGCAAGCAAACGCTTATCAAAAACGACCGTGTTTTGCCAAGGTAGTTTCCAGTGCAAGCCAGGGTTAGTAATTGCACCATCACTTACGATATTACCAAATTGCATCACCAACACTTGGTCGCGTTGATCCACAATAAATGCACTGCGACTAACAAAAATAAAAATTGCTGCAATAACTACACCTGTTAACAATTGTTTAGGACTCATTATTTTACCTCCACTTTGCCAGCACTATTCAGAGGAAGGTATGGCAATACTTGCCCTGCTATTTTAGAATCAATAATCACTTTATCAGCACCTGCCAGTACTTCTTCCATGGTTTCTAAATATAAACGCTTGCGAGTAACTTCTGGTGCTTTTTTGTATGCTTGAAGCAAACTGTTAAAGCGGTCAGCTTCACCAATTGCACGGTCTTCCGCTTCTTTGGCATAGGCTTCAGCTTCAAGAATTTTCTTCTTAGCTTCACCACGCGCATTGGGAATTACACCATTGGCATACGCCTGAGCTTCGTTTTTCGCGCGTTCTTTATCTTCTCGCGCACTCGCCACATCTTTAAACTCTTTGCTCACGCGCTCAGGCGGTTGCACGTCTTTTAAGGTGACCGTGGTGACACGAATACCTGCATTATATGCATCCAGTATTTTTTGGATACCAATACGCGTTTCTGCTTCAACCTCCGCTTTTTTATCGGTCATCACATCATCAATCAAAGTGCTGCCAATGACTGCACGAATAGAGCTTTCCGCAGCATCCCTAACCGTTTGAATGGCTTGGGTTGCATCAATTTCAAACAAATACTTTTGAATATCTGAAATTTTGTATTGCACCACGAAAGAAATATCCACGATATTTTCATCTTTGGTCAACATCAATGATTCTTGATTCATTTTTCGTGTGCGACCATCTGCAAATGCACGGAAACCAATGGTTAATCGTTGAACAGATAATGTTGGAATCTTTTCAATGGTTTCAATCGGATAAGGAAGGTGCCAGTTCAAACCTGGGCTACGTGTATCCACATGTTGCCCAAAGCGAAGCACCACAGCTTCCTCATCGGCTTCAACTTTATAAAAACCAGATGCAAGCCATGCTACAAAAGCCACACCAATCAGTGTTATAAGCATACCTTTGCTTACCTCAGGAGAGCCACCATTATCTCCACCTTTACCGCCGCCAAAAAAACCACCAAAGCGGTCATTCAAGTCTTTTAAAACCTTGTCTAAATCAGGAGGTGTTTCTTTGTTTCCCCCACCTGATGAACCCTTGGGTTTATTTCCCCATGGGTTATTGTCTTGATTTTGATTCCAAGGCATACTTATTCTCCTTCACACTATAAAGCGCAGCAATACGTTGCGCAGTGTAGCTTGCTCAGCTGCGATTGCATCAACCTATTTTTATTTTTGTACGGACTCAGGCAAAGACACTAACCATTTGCTAAGTTCTGTGATTTGCTCTGGCGTTAAGGGGCCACCATTTTTTTGTGCAAATCCTGGCATTTGCGGTCTACCCACACCATCACTAATGATAGTTTTTAAAGCTGACAACGAAGCATAACCTCTTAGTTTTGGTGCATATTCACCCTCAGCATCAACACCATGACACATCGCACAGCCAACAGCATATAGTTTTGCAGCGGATTGTTGTTTCACCAAAGGTTCGAAATGACACGATGCACACTTCCCATCAAAAATACCTTTAATTTTCCGGTTTAAACTTAAGTGTGGGTTTTCAACCACGTTAAACGCTAACAAAGCTGTTGCTTCATTTCCCAACGAGTCTTTCACTGTAATTGACTTTTTAATATTCGACTGTTTTGCAGTCGTGTCCACGGTTACCCGCAACTGTGTAAAATCATTGGGCATAATCACAAAACTATCAGGTTCTGCTGCTGTACAACCACATGATGTCTGTATATCCACCAGCTCAACAGGCTCTGAATGATTATTGCGAACAAGAAATGTCACAACAGCAGTCTCCCCCTCTTTAATATCACCAAGCTGATATACTTCAGGCTGGATATGCAACAAGGGTAAAGGCTTATCAGTTTGCGCTTGAAACGACTCTTTTTGCTCAACACAGGCAAGCAAAATACTAGCAACAACACATAAAACAGTTAAGACTTTAACCATGGTTTTAAGACCTCTGGTATAGCTAAAGCCCCTGTTTGCATGGCTAACAAGTCGGGAACCTCATACATTAATATTTCTTTTATCGCCACAAGCACTTCAGCGTTTTCTGTATGTATAGCAAGAAACAACGGTGCTAACCAAGCATCCAATTCTAACATGCCCTGCCTTCGCAAGCGATATTGCAATTGGCGCATAAGCCGTTCTTTTTCTTCTTTACTTAGTTCTTGTTTATTCTTCATCCAAAGTATCTGTTTGGCTCCTACCATGCATTGCTTTGACCATATACGCTTGTACTTGTCCATCAATACCTTTGATACTGGCTGGAGCCAATTTGTCACATTCCACCTTACACTGCACACCCACCATGGTAGCTTTACTGGCCACAACTTCACCCGCCCTAGCCATACCCGTTAATCGTGAAGCTATATTTACTGCATTACCAATGCATGTATATTGCATAGTTAGACTTGAACCAATCGAACCGACAACCACTTCCCCACTATTGATACCAATGCCAACAGGGATTTCCGCCTGTCTTTTCAAGGCACGTTCTTTGTTCCATGAACGCAACATGGTCTGAATTTCCAAGGCGCAAGCAACCGCAGAGTCTTCTTGTCTTTTCATAGGTATGGGGGCACCAAATAAAATCATGACCTCATCACCAATAAACTTATCGATGGTACCGCCATATTTAAAGACAATATTCACCACACGTTCAAAATATTGGTTTAACATATTCACCACAATAGCAGGTGAAACCTTTTGACTCATAGGCGTAAAACCACGAATATCCGCAAACATAATCGTCACCTGACGAAGCTCTCCCGCTTTACCAATTTTCAGTCGCCCTGAAACCAGCTGTTTCACAATACTTGGTGATAACAAACGTTCAAACTGAGCTTGCGTTTTGGCCTCTCTTTCAATTTTTTGTGACAAACCAGCATTGGCCACTGCCATCGCAACATATGCCACAATACCGCCCAAAAGCTGCAAGTCTTTTTTAACAAATGCACCTTGACCTTTGCGCAAATCAAGCTGTACCGCTCCAATCACTTTGTCATTATGAATAATCGGCGAACACATCACCGATTGAATCCCCATTAAAACCAAGGATGAAGACTGTGCCAACTCACCAGCATGCGAGTCATCTGATAACAATACAGCAGACTTGGTTGACTTCACCTCATTAAGCACAGTTTGTGAGACCGATACCTTCCCCCTATTGTTACCCAGTGTTTTAACAGCTCTTGGCTCAAACTCACCTTGAGGGTTAAGCAACAAAACCACACAACGGTCTGCCATAAACATACTTACCAATTGTTCTGTGATTGTATTCAATAACTTACGAATATCTCGTTCTATCCCAATGCTTTGCAGTAATTCCTGCCCCATACGCAGCTTTTCATAGTCCACGCGTAATATTGAGGCATCATGGACTTCATTCTCAGGCAAAAAACGCCCCACTTCAGCAATATCAACACGCTCTGCATATTGCGTTTGTTGTGGATCAAACTGTTCAAACTTAACCAAGCTACTCACATCATCAAATTCAGATTCTTTAAATGTGACAAGCACTGTACCAACACGTATTTCATCACCATTTTTAAATTCGTGTTCATGGATACGCAACTCATGAAAGTAGGAACCGTTAGAGCTACCTAAGTCTTCATAAATGAAGGTTCCATCCACTTCGCGAATGATTGCGTGATATTTGGACACGACATTGCAAGTAAGGCGAATTGTATTGCTTGGGTGCCTACCAATCGTTACGGATCCCTGTAAAGGAATTTCGCACTCATTTCCATTTTCTTGAACAACTAACATTGCCATATGCCATAGCATAGACGTTCAAAAGCTTCTTGCACAATAAATTTTCACGAAACATGAGATGACAAACATGTTTTTGCAGTTTACGCTTCAACACACAGCTAAAACAATAACATATAAAAGGAAAGTAATGATATGACAGAGGCAAACAATCAACCCAGCAGGGAACAGTTGAGAGCACATCGTCAAATATTTTGGGATGCTTGGCAAAAGGCACAGGCAGACTTACCGCTTAATGCATTGGAAGTTCGTATTGCTAGGGTGATTGCAATGCATCCAGAATACCATCATTTTTTCAATGATATGGACACTTTCCTAGAAAGAGATTTTCAAGTCGATGATGGCATGAATCCTTACCTTCATTTATCCCTTCATCTGGCAATTGAAGAACAACTGGCAACCAAACATCCGCCAGAAGCAGCAAAACTCATGGAGCATTATATGCTGAATTTAAAAAAAGAACGTCATGAAACATTACATGTTATTTTAGAAGTGTTGGCGGAAACGGTTTATCAATCGCAACGTACAGGACAAGAACCAGACCCTGAAACTTATGCAGGGCAACTTCGCGTGTTGATGCAAAGCTAATGCGTTATTTATTCCTAACATTACTCGGTTTTTTTGGCCCTGCTTTATTGATGCTTTTATTACGCCTTACATGGTTTTATATGCGTGCAAAATGGCTGAAAAAGCTTTCAAAAAAACAACACGAACCTGAGATTATTGATGTTACGCCTATTCATAAAAAACGCATCAGTAAACCTTTTATTTTCCTTTGGCTACTGATTAGCATTCTTTGCACAGCCTTTTTAGTTTGGCAAATTGATGACACCCCAGCGCCAGAACAAACCTATATACCAGCTCACATTGACGCTGAGGGAAACTTTGTGCCAGCACAAGTCTTCAAAGAAAAGACCAAATGAAGTTAGGCTTTAAATATTTGGGTTTTTTCTTGGTCAGAATTATCTTTTTCTTGCACAATGCTCGTACCACATTTGGGGCACTCATAAACCTCAGCTTCTTCAGCTTCAAACTTTTCCTTACAACGTGGGCAACTGACTTTAACTTCGCTCATTTTCTCTCCTTATCTTTGGGGAAATACCTGTCTCAACCCGTTCTCACCTTTAAGCAACCATGATTGAAGACCAAAACATGACAAATTGCAAGCCTATATCTGTGACATACAATGCATTTTCACAAATTCCTGCTTCCAAGCTTTACGCAACATTAAACAATCAAAGTATTCTTATCACATCCAACCAGCGATTGGCAAGGTTTCGTCTACAGGCTTTTGAAAAACAACAGCTAAAGCTTGGCAAAACAGCATGGGAAACACCACAAGTTTTACCATGGTCAACTTGGCTGCGCCAACAATGGACTGATGCCAATATTGGTTTATGGCTCAACAAACAGCAAGAAACGTTATTATGGCAAACATGCATAACCCAAGACCCACAAGTGCATGTACTCAACCCCAAGGCATTAAGCAAACAGGCTATGGATGCCAGACAAATATTGGCAGACTTCCACATTGACCCCAGCTGTTTACAATATGCAGGGGAAGAGCACCTTGCTTTATGGCGCTGGCAGCAAAACATTCAAGAAAAAACTGAGCACTACCTTGCTTTCCAAATCCTCGAGGCACTGCAACAAACTCAGGTGACAGGCTCACAAACCCATATTGTATTGGATGGTTTTGATAGCTTTAGCCCAGCCCAAGTCCGCTACCTTGAACATTTACAACAACAAGGTTGCAGCATTAATACCGTCACCAATGACCAACCCAAAGCAGTCATTTCATTGTTTAAATATCAAGATGAAGAGGTTGAAATCAGACAAGTTTGTCAACAAATCAGGAAATACAACGTGCAACACCCTAAACATACCATTGCCGTACTTATACCCAATTTAGAGCGCATTGCCCCCACCATTCGCCAAATATTTTCTGAAGAACTTGCGCCTAGCTTAAGTTTAGAAAGCAATGCCGATGAACAAGGCGCATACTTCAATATATCTTTGGGTTCACCACTTGCCAATCAGCCGCTTATTCAAACGGCATTGCATTTCCTGCGCTTAACCCAACAATACAGCCTAGACTTTCAAGGTATAAGTCAGTTCTTACTTAACCCATATGTTCAAGGTTATAATGAAGAAGCCAACCAACGTACAGCTTTTGATGCCTTCTTACGGCAGCAAAACCAATATAACCTAAACACTGAGCAACTACTTAACTTGTGCCAAGAAAGTGATGTTGACCTCAGTCATTTGATCCACACCCTTGAATGCATCTTACAACAGCAACAAACATTAAAAAACGCGCCTCACAAACAACTATTATCCCAATGGCTTAGCCTAAGCGAGCCATTCTTGGATAGTATCTTCTGGAATAGCCAAAGCTTTACGCTGCCCTATGAAATAGCACAGCATGAGAACTGGAAAACATTGATAAGCTCCTTACCCGCCTTGGATGACTTTTGTGGTTTCATCACTTGGTCTGAAGCATTATCACATATACAAGAACATGCATTTGAACATGTTTTTCGCCCCGCACCAGGGCTTGCAAACATTCAAATCATGGGGTTACTTGAAGCCGCCAATTTGTCCTTTGACCATGCATTTGTGCTTGGTATGGATGATGCAACATGGCCACCTGCTGCCAAGCCTCACCCACTCATTCCTTTTGATATACAAACGCAATACCAAACACCCCATGCCAATAGCGAACGCGAATGGTTGTATGCGCAAAGCGTGTGGCAACATATTCAGCATATTGCACCCACATTATCGGTAAGTTATGCAAGCCTCAAAGGTGGGCAAGAGGTACAAGCCTCGCCATTTGTTAAACATATTACAGAGCAAGCGGGTTCAAACCATGATTCCAGTCGTTATGCATTAGACCTGCAACAGCATCAGGCATCTACATCCAACATTGCTGATACAATGTTAGCGATAACAACAGATGAAAACATAAAAGGTGGAACGGGCATCATTAAAGCGCAATCGGCATGTCCTTTTCAAGCTTTTGCCCGCTATCGATTGCGTTTGCGCGGCTTAGAAACACCCACGCTGGGTTTAACCGCTGCAGAGCAAGGCACTTTATTACATGCTGCCCTAGAATACTTTTGGAAACATGCCAAAAACTCAACCACCTTACTTCAATATATCAACCAAGATTCTTTAGACCAACACATCCAAGCTGCTGCAGCCCATGCTTGGTCAGCCATCAAAAGGCTTGTACCACAAGATATAAAAACCTTGGAAACCAAGCGTTTACAGCAGCTTATGCAGCAGTGGTTACACTTTGAAAGCACACGCGAACCATTCACAGTCACAGGTTTTGAATTTGAACAGACTGTAACATTGGGTACATCTTCACCCTTGGTATTACATACCAAAATCGATAGAAGTGACAAAACCGCCAGTGGTCATCATATCATTATCGACTATAAAACAGGCTTGGTTTCAGCAAACAAAGCTTTGGGTGATCGCCCCGATGAACCCCAATTACCCATTTATTATATGGCATCTCAAGCAAGCAACAGCCAAGTCGATGTTTTAACTTTTGCGCAAGTGCGTAATGGCGAAGTGAAATTTGAGGGTTTTAGTCAAGACGCTGACATATTACCCAAACTTAAAGCCTACAAACCACGTAACGACCAACCTGAAGACTGGCAAGCCTTAACCGAACACTGGAAAGACACTTTAAACAATCTAGCCGATGAGTTTATGGCTGGTGAAGCCCAAGTAAGCCCAAAAAATGCGCAGGCTTGCACCTATTGTGAGTTTGATGGTTTATGCAGAATAAATGAATAGTTAAATACGCTATACAACACACAAATTCTTTTATTAACACCATTCCTACACTAGCAGGAATGGTCAATTGTTATATTATAAATGACAAATATGGTCGCGGTCGGGGCCTGTTGAAAGCATCGTGATTGGGCATTCACAAACTTCTTCAATGCGTTTTAGCAAGGCTTTTGCCGCATCAGGGAGTTGTGTGATGTCTTTCAAACCAAATGTACTGTCTGACCAACCTGCTAAGGTTTCATACACGGGTATGCATTCTTCCAAAGCTTTGGCGCATGCTGGAATGGATTGCAGGCGTTCACCATTGCGTTCATAACCCACACATAATTTCACTTCTTCAAGTCCGTCTAATACATCCAGTTTGGTAATCGCTAAACCTGTTACACCATTGATGCGCACTGCATGTTGTACCACAACAGCATCAAACCAACCTGTTCTACGCGGACGACCTGTGGTTGCACCAAACTCTTGGCCTTTTTCTGCCATGTGTTTACCTGCATTTTTGTCATCGCACATGCCATCGGCATTGTATAATTCTGTTGGAAATGGACCTGCACCCACGCGTGTGGTGTATGCTTTACAAATACCAAGCACTTCATGCACTTCTTTTGGCCCCACGCCAAGCCCAGCAAGGGCTGCACCTGAAACGGTATTGGATGAAGTTACAAATGGATAAGTTCCATGGTCAACGTCTAACATTGAACCTTGCGCACCTTCATAAAGAATGTTTTTACCTGCTTTGATGTTCTCATGCAAAATCAAAGGCACATCGGCAGCCAGTGGCAACAAACGCTCACGCGCTAGGTCTAATGCTTCAACTACATCTTCTTTTTTAACGGCTTCCGCACCCAAAAATTCAACCAACATAAAGTTAACGTACTTCAGGTTTTCATCAATGCGCGCATCCAAGTCATCGGATATTAAATCCACAAGGCGAATACCACGACGCGCTGTTTTATCTTCATAACATGGACCAATGCCGCGCCCTGTTGTACCAATTTTACCTTTGCCTTTGGCGGCTTCTCTGGCTGCATCCAAGGCTCGGTGATAAGGAAGAATAAGCTGGCAACGGTCTGAAATGCGAAGCCTTTCATTCACAGGAATACCGGCTTTAAGCAACATATCCAACTCTTCAACCAAGCGGAATGGGTCAACCACTGTACCATTACCAATCAGGCTCAGGATATTTTCATGCAAAATACCCGATGGGATATGATTTAAAACGGTCTTTTGGTCGCCAATCACCAGTGTATGTCCTGCATTTGGTCCACCCTGAAAACGGGCTACCACATCCATTTTTGGCGCAAGCAAGTCAACAATCTTACCCTTGCCTTCATCACCCCATTGAATCCCAATCGCTACTGTGTTTGTCATGTCTTATCCCTATCTATTCTTTCAAACTATTACTAAAACGTGTACTAAATATATGATACTATCAATCAGTGTATGATGTGTTGTCCAGCCAAGCCCAAAGGTCAAAGCTAAAACCAGTGGCTGGCATATCTCTGCCGTGGGCTGCCATCATTTGGTCATACCTACCACCATGCAACAAAGCATGGGATGAATTATTGGCAAACCCTGTAAACACCATGCCACTATGGTATAAGAAACGCGGTGTTACTGCGGCATCAATCACCACACTTACTTCACCTGAGAGTTTATCATTCACTGTATCCACCAAGTTTAATAACTCATCAGCTGCAACCGTAAATGTTTCATTCATTTGCGCCTTTTGTGCGCGTAACCAATCGGCATCGCCCTGCCCTGCTGCCAAAGCCATCAAAGCATCTTTCACCACATCAGCCAATGGCTCTGTCTCTAAATAATTCGCCATATCTTCAGGAGAATGACGCGCAAGCAATTCAACCCAAGTTTCCAAGGATGTATCACTTTCTTCAACCAAGGCTTGAATCAATCCCATGTGCCCTACTTGCAAAATCGCACCATCAAAACCAGCGGCTGCCATGGATAATGCTGCCAAATGCATCACTTCCACATCGCCTTCTACACCTGCAAGACCCAAACATTCTACACCTGTTTGCCACTGCTGGCGTGAACCCGTGCGCACATCGGGGCGTGCCAACATCACAGGCCCTGTATAATGAAGTTTAAGCACAGGTTCGTGGCTTAAGCGGGTTGCTACAATGCGTGCAATCTGCGGTGTCATATCAGGGCGAATCGCCAATAAACCAGCGTCCGCAGGGTCAGAAAAGACTACGGTTTGGTCGGCAAGGAAACGACCTGCACCTGAACTTAAGGCTTCTGGGCGTTCAACCAAGGGTGGAATCACCTCAGAAAAACCTGCTGCTGTATAAATTTCAAACAAACGAAATTGCAGCCGACGAAGTGCCATCGCACGCCCACCAAATGCATCCTCAAGACCAAGGATAGGTTTTAATACACTCACAATGCCTCCAAGGCAACATAACGCACTGTGGTTATGTTTTCTAAACGCTCTAATTTTTCAATCACTTCGGGTGCAGGTTCAGAATCAATGGATACCAATGCCAATGCCCCGTCCATATCTTCACGGCGACCCAGACGGAAGTCGCCAATATTAATGTTTGCCGCAGCCAATGTAGCGCCAATATCTGCAATCACACCAGGTTTGTCTTTGTTTTCGATAAACAACAATCTGCCTTGCGGTGTCATCTCTAACTCACATTTATCAATGCTCACCAAACGTGGATTGGTGCCATCAAACACCGTGCCTGATACACAACGGTAACCCTCATCGCCATACACTTCCAAGCGCATTAAGCTGGAAAAGTGGTCGGATGTTTCGCTCGCCACCTCTTCAAGTTCAATGCCACGCTCTTTGACCAACATTTGCACATTCACCGCATTCACTTCATCCATACTATGCGACATCAAACCTTGTAAAATCGTGTTCAAAATGGGTGGGCGATTCAGTTTACTCACTTTACCTTCAAAACGAATCACAATTTTATCATAACCTGGGCGCATCACCTGCCCCATAAACTGACCCAATGAAGCCGCAAGCCCCATAAATGGTGCCAAAGCCTTGGCTTCTTCTTCGGACAACGATGGTACATTCACCGCATGAGTAATACTGCCTGTAAGCAAATAGTCCGACATTTGTTCAGCCACTTGCACAGCTACATTCTCCTGCGCCTCATCACTACATGCCCCGATATGAGGCGTAAATGTAACATTATCCAATTCAAACAAACGATTTTCTTTGGCAGGTTCATTTTCATACACATCCAAAGCCGCAGCACGCAAATACTTGGATTTACAAACTTTATACAAAGCCTTCTCATCCACAATGCCGCCACGCGCACAGTTGACCAAAATCGAACCCTTTTTCATCTTTTTCAAAATATCCGCATTAATCAAATGGCGTGTTGCATCAATCAACGGCACATGAATGGTTAACACATCAACCAAAGATGCAAGCTCTGCCACCGTTGCTACTTTGGTCACACCCATCGCTGCTGCTCTATCATCAGAAATAAAAGGGTCATAAACATAAACGGACATGTGCAAACCTTTGAGGCGGTCGCATACAATCGCGCCAATGTTTCCTGCACCAATCACACCCGCTTTTTTGCCCGTAAGCTCCATGCCCATAAACTTAGACTTTTCCCATTGTCCAGCCCGTGTTGAGGCTGTCGCTTGCGGGATTTGACGCGCCGCAGCTACAATATGTGCTACTGCCAATTCTGCAGTCGTAATCGTATTACCAAAGGGCGTGTTCATCACCACCACACCACGACGTGAGCAAGTTTGCACATCAATATTATCCACACCAATGCCCGCCCGACCAATAACTTTTACATTGTTTGCCGCAGCCAGTAAGTCACCTTTAAGTGTGGTTGAAGAGCGCACGGCAATACCATCATAGTTGCCTGCAATTTTGATTTGTTCACCCACCGACAGCCCAGGTTTATAATCCACTTCAATGCCATGAGATTGAAAAACCGAAATGGCACGTTCGCTCATTTTATCGGCAATCCAAACTTTGGGGCAAGATGGTTTCATCAATGATACTCCGTTAGCCATAGGTGTGGTGTATGCAACCTCATCAGTTTGAGAAAATCAGCAACGGATTGCGGCGAAAGCCTATAAGCTTAGGCTCATAGGTCAAACGAAATAAACACGACTTAGATGAAAGTGCAAAGCACTTATACTGCTTGATGCTTTGCAAACGATTGCATATATGCCACCAGCGCATCCACACCCTCTTCTGGCATGGCATTATAAATACTAGCGCGCATACCGCCCACAGAGCGATGTCCTTTGAGGGTGATTAACCCTTGCTCGGCTGCACCTTCTAAAAATACCGCATCCAAATCTGCATTCGCCAATGTAAACGGTACATTCATCCAAGAGCGATGTTGTTTGGCAACGGGGTTGGCATAAAAACCACTATCATCAATGGCTGCATAAAGTTTGGCTGCCTTACGTCCATTGATTTCACCCATAGCTTTAAGACCACCTTGCGCTTGAATCCATTCAAACACCAAACCCGCCATGTACCAACTATACGTTGGTGGCGTATTATACATCGAACCATTATCAGCATGGATTTTGTAGTTCATCATAGCTGGTGTTTGGGCTGAAGCTTTGCCCAACAAATCTTCGCGGATAATCACAATGCACAAGCCTGCCGGGCCAATATTTTTTTGTGCACCTGCATAAATCATAGCAAACTTAGACACATCAATTGGACGAGAAAGGATGGTGGATGACATATCTGCAACCAATGGCACGTCGCCTGTCTCAGGAATATAATCAAATTCAACACCACCAATGGTCTCATTGGGTGTATAGTGCACATAAGCAGCATCAGGATTTAATACAAGTTCATCTTGGCTAGGCACAGTTGTAAACCCACCTTCCGATGTATCAGCAGCAACATTCACATCACAGTATCGCTTAGCCTCTGCAATCGCTTTTTTCGACCACATGCCTGTATTAATATAGTCCGCACTGGTTTTATCACCCAATAAATTAAGCGGAATCATCGCAAACTGCGAAGACGCACCACCTTGTAAAAAAAGCATCTTATAATGATCAGGAATAAGCATAATCTCGCGTAAATCTTGCTCGGCTTTGCCTGCAATGGACATATACTCCTTACCACGGTGGCTCATTTCCATTACCGACATGCCAGAGCCATGCCAGTCCAACATTTCCTGTTGCGCACGTTTGATAACCGCAGTGGGTAACATCGCAGGGCCTGCGCTGAAATTAAACATTCTTGTCATGGTATTGCGTCCTTTTATGTCAGTTTAAAGCGGGAAGATAGCTAGAGTTTAAGGGTTTCTCAATGTGTAAATATATATACGCTTAAAACCTTAAGGTGTTACCACAAGTTTATAATCAGGTGTTGGGTTTAACGGGCAAGAATACACATACTCACCCGCTTTAAGTTTGATCTGATAATCTTTGTACCCACCTGTTTGGATTCCGCCACCAGAGGTCGAAGGCAGCGTTAACCTAGCCAAACCTACCCCTCTCAACCAAAAACCCAATACATAAGGCACATCATCATTAAACACGCGAATTTTATAAACACCTTCTTTTAGCCTTAACACATTGGCTTTCTGCACCCGTTGTTTACCCGTTTTTGCATTCAATGTTTTGCAGGCAGCATAAGTATTGGCTTGATAAGCTTTATCCCCACCTTCAGCTTCAACAAACTGACATGCAGTTTGATGCAAAGTAATGGCTTCAACAGCAAAAAGCACACTAGGATTTAACAACAACACAATAAATAATAAATGTTTCATCTGAACTCCTTTGGTGTTCAGTCGCGCTTCAAGTGCTACTCTTACAAAACATGGTACTTGCACAATTATTTATCATTACAGTAAATAGAAGCGCACTTCATTCATCACAGAGAACACGAAGGACACAGAGCAAAGATAGCTTGGTCATAAAAAGTTCCATTGTTCTTTAAAAGCAGAAAAACAAATAAATCATATTGCTAAAACACTTTTCCTCTGTGTTCTTCGTGTTCTCTGTGATGAAAAAATAATACAGCCCTTACTAATGCGCAGTCGTTCCTGCTGGCATATTCACTGCCACGGTTTTGATTTCACCAAACTGGGCTTCATATTTGGCTACATTCTCCATCAATGCATTGGCAATACGCTTGGCATGCCCTGGTGAGACAATCACACGGCTATTGACTACACCTGCAGGTGGTGTGCCTAAGATGAAATCCAAGATAAATTCTTCTTGGGTATGTGCCACCAACATTTGATTGGCATATTTACCACTTTGTACTTCTTGTGGCATGGTTATTTGTATCTCTTGGGTTTTGTTTTCTTCACTCATTTTAGTTCATCCTTGGCTTGTTGATAAATATCTTCTAGCGCATCTATATTTAAATCTTTGAGTTTTATGTTTTGATTTTCGGCAATGGCTTCCATGCCCCTAAAGCGTTTATCAAACTTGCGGTTCGTGCGCATCAAAGCTTGCTCAGGGTCAACGCCCAATTTTCGAGCGTAGTTAACCAGTGAGAACAACACATCACCAAACTCGTCTTCAATCTTGCGCTTGGCTTCTTCACTGCCATCAGATGCATTGATTTCATGCTCAAGCTCGGCGACTTCTTCTTTAATTTTATCAGTCACGCCATCTAAGTCAGGCCAATCAAAACCAACTCTTGCAGCACGTTGCTGTTGTTTAGCGGCATAACTCAAGGCAGGAAGCGGCGGAACACCATCCATCAAGCTTTTACGTTCTGTGTTTTTCGCATCTTTAAGCTGCTCCCACTGCTCGTTGATGTCATCAGGGTTGGCATCAGCAAATACGTGAGGGTGGCGATAAATCATCTTCTCAATCAAAGTGTCAAACACATCCGCCAAATCAAACTTCTCTTGTTCTTTGGCAATCACAGCATAAAAAGCAATTTGAATCAGAACATCGCCAAGCTCACCTTTTAAGTCATCCCATTCATCGGTTTCAATGGCTTTTTCCACGGCTTCCAACACTTCATGCGTCTCTTCCAAGGTGTATTTGCGTAGGGATTGCAGGGTTTGTTTTTTATCCCAATCGCATTCCACGCGCAGAATATTCATCAGGCTATCCAACCTATCAAAAGGGTTGTTTAAATTACGAACTCTATGCGGCATTATCACCTTCTCTATAATACATATTCGGGTTGATATGAAAAATGCATTGCCAAGCATCATCTGTTTTTTCTAAGCAAACAACACCCGCATTTTGAAAGCGGATAGGTTGTTTATCCATATACTTACAAAGCAACAATGAAGCAAGCCTTGGCAGGTGCGGCAAATGCCCAACGATTAACACATCATCAGACATCGCGTTTAACTTCGCTGCCCATACTTGTGCATCGGCATTGGGCGATAAGTCATCGGCTTGCATGGTTTCACCCTTCAAATGCCAAGCTTCGGCAAACATTTCAGCCGTTTGTTTGGCTCTTAACTTACCACTATGAAACACAAATTTTGGTTGCGGCTGCACAAACAAACTCAAAAAGCCTGCAGTGCGTACAACATCTTCACACCCCTGCGTAGATACACCACGTTTGGGGTCTTGCGCTTCATCCAAAGCCAAAGCGTGTTGAACAAGATAGATTCGCATGTAAGCTTCTCCCCACTTCATCATCAATCAAGCCTTACGATACAGGGGAACAACCATGGTTCAATTAAAAACTGCAGCAGAAATCGAAGCCATGCGCCCAGCATGTCAAGTTGCTGCCAATACTTTGGTGATGATAGAGCCCTATATCAAACCCGGTATTACCACCGATGAAATCAACCAACTTGTCCACGATTACACACTAAAACAAGGTGGTATCCCTGCCCCGCTCAACTATCGCGGTTTTCCCAAGTCGGTATGTACATCAGTCAATCATGTGGTTTGCCACGGCATTCCTGATAAGAAAAAGCTGAAAGATGGCGATATTATCAATGTGGATGTCACCACCATTATTGATGGTTGGCATGGCGATACCAGCAAAACATTTTATGTAGGCAAACCCAAAGTTCGCGCCCAAAAATTGACTGAAGTTGCCCGTGAAGCCTTACAAATCGGCATTGATGTGGTCAAACCAGGTGCAACATTGGGTGATATAGGCTATGCTATTCAAAGCTTTGTTGAAAAGAACAGATTTAGTGTGGTTAGGGAGTATTGTGGGCATGGCATTGGTCGTGTTTTCCATGAAGATCCACAAGTGGTTCACTTTGGCAAACAGGGTGAAGGCATGGTGATTAAGGAAGGCATGGTCTTTACCATTGAACCCATGGTAAACGTAGGCAAACACCCCGTAAAAGTGCTCAACGATGGGTGGACTGTGGTTACCCGTGACCGAGGTTTATCCGCACAATTTGAACACACCATTGCTGTTCGTAAAGACGGTGCTGAAATTTTAACATTACCAACAACCAAGGGGTAAAATAACATGAAAAATGTATGGATGTTCATCACAGTTTTAACTTTAACTTTATCACCCATATGGGCACAAGCGGGTTCCAATATAAAAAGGCCTTCTTTATCTGAAAAAGAAGTATCCATTTTACATTTAAACCTTATCCGCAACCACTTTGAAGCCTCAGCACACAAACGTTCGTTCTTTTCATCCAGCTCTGAGTTAAATGATACCTTATTACAAGATATTGATTTATTTCTTAACCAATACAACCACTTACCCATTGCTGCTGATGCTTTATTTCTCAAAGGTCGCATCCTATTAAACCAAGATGAAGAAGAAAAAGCAGCCGTTACATGGTTACAAGTTTTGTATGAATACCCTCAATCAGAAACCGCTATCAGTGCCAAACAGCGCCTGCTTATTTTAATCGAAAAAGATTGGGATGACTATACGAAGGAAATCACAGCTATCATCAACCATAAAATCAAAGGTGAAAAAACCTCTCGTTTGTTAAGTCTTATCAAGCAGCTTTATAAAATTGATGACAAAAATCTAGATAATGCTTTGGCTGATTTACAAATCCAATTCCTTTCACGTTTCCCCAACTATCCTTATGTTGATGAAGTACAAATTTTATACGCACATAATATTGCAACAACATCAGCCAAAAGTGGTGTATTTGCTTTTGAAAAACTGCTCACCTTATACCCCAACAGCGCATACCGCGCTGAAGCTTTGTTAGCCACGGCAGATCTGCAACAAAAAGAATTGAAACAATATGATGAGGCAGTGACTAATTACAAAAAGCTTATTCGTGAATATCCACGTCATACATTGGTGAAACGCGCATACAAAAACCTTGCTTTGATTCAAATGAAACATCAAAAAGATTATGCAGGTGCAGTGCAAAGCTTAAATAAAATTGTCCAACTTTTCCCCAAAGATGAAATGTCACTTTGGGCACTGCAAACAGCAGCAGACCTACAAGAGGGAAAACTTAAAGACCCCTTTTCTGCGGTACAAAGCCTAAGAAAACTGGCGAAAATGTTTCCTAATTATGAAAAAGAAGCTGTAAAAGCTTTAAAAGATGCCGCAAAAATTGCGCGCAAAAAATTAAAAGACAATAATTTATACACACAAATTTTACAACAAGTGGTCAAAGACTTCAGTAAAAGCGAAGCCGCACCGCGTGCATTGTATGACTTGGCAGACTTCACTGAAAAGAAAATGAACAACCGTAAAGATGCACAAAATTATTATTTACAATTAATACGCCAGTACCCAACTCATAAACTTGCTGAAAAAGCACGTAAACGCCTTTACTAAACAGGCATGACCACGCCATTAACCATTATCGCAGATAGTAATATCTGGGGCGTGAATGATGCCTTTCAAACATTGGAAGGCTTGAACATCTCGCTGCGCACATTACCATTGCAACAAATCGATGCTTCGCAATTAAACACAGCGGATGTATTGCTTACGCGCTCTGGCATTCAAATTGATGAAGCTTTATTGCACAATTCTCCTGTTCGTTTTGTGGGCACAGCAACCATTGGTGATGACCATGTGGACAAGCTTTATCTACAATCCCAAGCCATCACCTTTACCTCAGCAGCAGGCAGCTCCACCCAATCGGTAGTAGAATACATGCTGACTGTATTTTTCACTTTAGAAAACATGGGTAAACTATCGTTTTCAAAAGATAAACTTGGCATTATTGGCGTGGGTCGCATTGGTTCATTATTAAACCAAGCATGTGGCAAGCTGGGCTTAGAAACCTTGTTAAATGACCCGCCTAGAGGTTTAAATACAAGCCTTGATGATGCGTTGGAAACAGCCGATATTTTAACCCTGCACACCCCACTCACCCATGATGGTGAACATGCCACCCATCACTTGCTTGATGCAGATAAACTAAGCCAATTTAAGGGCAAAGGCATTATCAATGCAGGGCGCGGTGCGTGTATTGATAATCAAGCATTGCTGGATTGGCTGAATCAAGATGTTGAACGTTTTGCAGTGCTCGACTGTTGGGAGAATGAGCCTAATATCTATTTGGACTTGCTTAACCATGCCCAAGTATTGATTGCCACCCCACATATCGCAGGGCATTCGTTAGACGGAAAAGCAGCCAACACTTATTTTATTTACAAAGACTTATGCGACTTTCTTCAAATATCACCCACTTGGAGTATGCAAGCAGCATTACCTGATATTGCGGTTGGCGCACTTTCAGCAAACATGAGCAAGTCCGAGCTGGCACTTGCCATGTACCCCATCGATGCGGACACGCAAGCCATGAAACAAGCAGGCAAATCGGACAACTTTAAGGCATGGTTTTCCAGTTATCGCAAAAACTACCCTGTACGCCGCGCATGGGATAAAGTATTGGCAATTCACAATTTAGATAAGGAACTTTTCTTTTGACACAACATATTCAAAATGAAGCAGCCATGGTTGCCTTGGCAAAGCAGTTGGCAGCAGATGTGCAAGCTGGCGATTGTTTTGCATTGCATGGCAATTTGGGGGCAGGCAAAAGCTTTTTGGCACGAGCCATGATGCGCGCCTTGGGTGTGACAGATGAAGCATTGCCCAGCCCTACTTTTGCCATTATACAGGAATATGATGCGGCTAACGGCTTAAAAATCGCACATATGGATTGGTATCGTTTGGAAGATGCTTTTGATGTGGCAAACCTTGGTGTGGATGAGTTTTTTAGTCCGCCGTGGCTCACCTTGATTGAGTGGAGTGAACGCGCCCCTGAGCTACTGCCGAGACACACCAAACACATTCATATTTCATTAGATGAACAAGATATAAACGCTAGGTTTGTGAGGATAGAAACATGATAAAAATGTATGGTATACCCAATTGCAACACCATCAAAAAAGCCAAGGATGCACTTGCAGCCAAAGGTTTAGACTTTGAATTTCACAACTACAAAAAAGATGGCATTGATGCAGGCACACTTGAATCATGGTGCAGCCAAGTGGGTTGGAAAACCCTATTAAATCAGCGTGGCACAACATGGCGAAAATTAAGCCCTGATGACAAAGAAGTCATCAACCAAGATAAAGCCATTCAATTGATGTGCGTGTATCCATCCATGATTAAACGTCCTGTGTTGGTGGTTGGTGATAAAATCATTGTTGGTTTTGATGAAGCGGTGTACGCTGAACTATGACTGAACACCGCCCCGAAAAACTTTTGCTGCAAGGTCCTGTGGGGCAAATTGAAGCTTTATATCATCAAGGTGAAACGGGTAAACCCGCGATTGTGGTTTGCCATCCTCACCCCGTCTATGGCGGCACGATGCGCAATAAAGTGGTATATTGGATGGGTAGAGCGTTTGAGGATATGGGTTATTCTGTGTTGCGCTTTAACTTTCGTGGCGTGGAAAAAAGCGAAGGGCAATGGGATGAAGGCGTGGGTGAAGTCAATGATGTGACCGCCATGATTGATTGGCTGGAACAAAAGACCCCTAAAAGCCCGCTTTATTTAGCAGGTTTTTCCTTCGGCACTTATGCAGGGCTAAAAGCCGCAAGGAAGGACACTAGAATTAAAAAAATGCTCGCCGTTGCTCCTGCGGTAAACCTTTGGTCATTTGACTTTATGTTGGGCGAAACACGCCCTGTCACCATCATCCAAGGCACAACTGATGAAATTGTGCCGTTTGCACAATCCAAAACCTTTGCCCAAAAGCTCAAGGCATCGGGCACCCCCTTGCAATGGTATGAAGTGCAAGGTGCAGGACATTTCTTCCCACAGCATTTAGAAAAGCTGCAAGAGCTTTGTAAAAGTATTGAGTCATGAAAGCATATTTAGAAGCAAGTGAATATATTGATTGGCAAACACCTAATATATTAAATAAAGCAAAAGAACTTGCCCAAGATTTATCTAACCATCAAGATATAACCAAAACCTGCTTTGAATTTGTACGTAATAATATAAAACATAGTTGGGACGACCAATTAAACCCTGTCACCTGTAAAGCCTCAGATATTTTACAGCATGAAACAGGCTACTGCTTTGCCAAAAGCCTCTTACTGGCAGCCCTGCTTCGCGCAAATCATATTCCTACAGCACTTTGTTACCAAAGATTAACCATTGAAGTAGGAAAACCGCCATTCTCTTTACATGGTTTTAATGCTGTGTTTTTACCTGATTTTGATTGGTATCGTATTGATGCGCGCGGAAACAAAAAAGATGTTGATACGCAGTTTATACCACATCAAGAACAATTGGCTTTTGATACAGTTTATTCTGGTGAAATCGACTTCTCTCAACGCTTTGCAAAACCGCTAGATATTGTTGTTCAATCACTCACCAAAAATAAAAGTTTTGAAGAATTCGCCAATAATTTACCCGACCTAAAAGGTTTAACACAATCTTGACTGTAAAACCCTCTTGTGATTTTTTCGACCAAGGCGTATAATGTGTCTTCTCTATGGAAATGAATAAACAACAGCCCCCTCTGAGCCCTCGCCTGAGCATTTATCGCTGGCGATTAACGATGATTGCCAGCTTGGCACATCGCGCAAGTGGTTTATTCCTTGTGTTGGTAATTCCTGCCGCTTTTTGGCTACTGCTTACCATGGCACACAATAACATTGCTTATATAGTTGGGGTAAGTTGGCTGCAAAGCAGCACTGGCACTTTTCTTTTATGGCTAACATGTGTTGCCCTATTTTATCATTTTTTTAATGGCATTCGCTTTTTATTATTGGATATTGGTAAAACCAATTCCAGACAAGCCATGCGACTGTCTGCCAAGTTGGTGGTATGGAGTACAGTCCTTGTAGCCATTGTTTTGGCGGTGAAAATATGAACAAAGATTTGGGTGCAGCGCAAACTGGCTTCCATGATTGGTATTGGCAGCGCATCAGTGCGGTAGTATTGCTTTTATCTATCCCCGCATTAATGCTTTTATTACTGCTCACTTACAATGGAAACATTGCTTTCTCGCAACTCTATACTTGGCTAACTCTCCCTATCAGCAAAAGCATAAGCACCCTATTTTTATTTGCGTTGCTTACCCATATCTGGACAGGTCTCAAAGTTATCATCGAAGATTATATACATACCACAGGTCAACGCATCGTAGTGCTGAATATTTTATTCATCAGCCTGCTTGGCTTTGCTGCGTATATGACCTATCACATCTGGGCTGAGCTGGTGTACACCTTCGGCTGCATACCCTGTGGAGCGTAATTATGGCATATTTATCCACGGATAAAGTTGAACATCATCATCATGATGTAGTGATTATTGGTGCAGGTGGCGCGGGTATGCGTTGCGCATTGCAACTGGCTGAAGCGGGATACCGTGTGGCAGTGGTGTCTAAGGTGTTGCCCACCCGCTCGCATACCGTAGCAGCCCAAGGTGGCATGAATGCAGCTTTGGGTAATATTGTATCCGACCATTGGCATTGGCATATGTATGACACGGTCAAAGGCTCAGATTATCTGGGCGACCAAGACGCGATTGAATATATGTGCCGCGCAGCCCCGCAACTGGTGAAAGAGCTCGAGCATCAAGGTGTGCCCTTTTCTCGTAATGATGATGGTAAAATTTATCAACGTGCATTTGGCGGTCAATCTCGAGAGTTTGGCGAGGGAGGGCAAGCCAAGCGCACTTGTGCCGCAGCAGACCGCACAGGTCATGCGATTTTACATACCATGTATCAACAAAATATCCGCGTTGGCACCCATTTTTATGAGGAGTTTTTTGCTTTGAATCTGATTATGGAAGATGGGGCATGTCATGGTGTGATGGCTTGGGATATAAGCAAAGGTGAATACCATTTGTTTCAAGCCAAGGCTGTGATTCTAGCCACGGGTGGTGCAGGAAGAATATTTAAAACCACCACCAATGCCCATATCTGTACAGGTGATGGCGGTGCATTATGCCTTGATGCAGGTTTACCGATTGAAGACATGGAATTTTTCCAATTCCACCCTACAGGCATTGCCCATGTAGGGCCATTGATTTCTGAAGCAGTTCGCGGTGAAGGCGGTTATTTACTCAACAGCGAAGGCGAACGCTTTATGGAGCGTTATGCACCTACAGCCAAAGATTTAGCAAGTCGTGATGTGGTCAGCCGCGCCATTGCCTTGGAAATCCGTGAGGGTCGAGGCTGTGGTCCCAACAAAGATTTCGTTTTACTTAAATTAGACCATTTGGGTGAAGAAAGTATTCTAAAAAAACTCCCCAATATACATGAGTTAGCACTAAGATTTGCAGGTGTAGATTGCACCAAAGAACCTATTCCCGTACAACCGACAGCCCACTATACCATGGGTGGTATACCCACTAACCGCCATACCGAAGTGGTCACCCAAAATGGTGATGAAGAAAATAAGGTCGCAGGTTTATTTGCCATTGGTGAAGCCGCATGCACATCAGTACATGGCGCAAACCGTTTGGGCGGCAATTCATTGCTCGAAATTGTGGTGTTTGGCAGAGCATGTGGTTTACGTGTTATGAAATGGCTTAAAGAACATCGTTACCATAAAACCATCAGCCCTGATGCTTGGCAAACAGGTGTAGAGCGCGTGGAACGATGGCTTAACAGCGATAAAGCTGAAAGTAATATCGCCGAAATTCGAGCAGAAATGCAAGACATGATGCAGACCCATTTCAGTGTTTATCGCACCGAAGAAGTAATGCAAGAAGGTGTTGCATCCATTGAAGCTTTAAGCAAACGCATGGTCGATACACATATTCAAGATAAAAACCGTGTCTTTAACACTGAATTGGTTGAAGCACTAGAGCTGGAAAACTTGATGAGCCTTGCCCGCGCCACAGCTGCCAGTGCCGCTGCACGCAAAGAATCACGTGGTGCACATGCCCGTGATGATTATCCAGATCGCGATGATAAAATATGGATGAAACACTCTCTGGCAACCGTTCAAGGTGATACTGTAGAAGTTAATTATAAACCTGTGCGAACAGTTCCAATGACAGTGGAAAGTTTCCCACCCAAGAAGCGGGTTTACTAATGCACATCGTCATCTTTTTGAAACACTACTACTCCTTCTCCCTTCGAGGGGCGAAGGCTAGGATGGGGGGTGTTCAATGAAAACAATCCAATTAAACATCTACCGCTACAACCCCGAAGTCGATAACAAGCCTTATATGCAAAGCTTTGAAGTGCCTGTGGAAAAACAAGGCATGAAGCTTTTGGATGCGCTCAACTATATCAAATGGAACCTCGATGGTTCGCTCACCTATCGCCGCTCATGCGGTGAAGGCGTGTGTGGTTCGGATGGTTTGAACATCAATGGTGTGAACGGCTTGGGTTGTATCACCCCTATTGAAGGTTTGAAACAACCCATTCAAGTGCGCCCATTGCCAAGTATGGATGTGATACGTGATTTGGTGGTCGATACCACGCACTTCTTCGACCAATACAAACAAGTCAAACCTTGGTTACAATCCAATACCCCAAGACCAGAGCATGAACGCCTGCAAAGCCCCGAGGAGCGCGCAGAGCTTGATGGAAGCTACGAATGTATACTTTGCGGTTGTTGCACCACGTCCTGCCCTTCTTGGTGGTGGAGTGGTGATAGGTTCTTAGGCCCTGCTGCATTATTACAAGCCAACCGCTGGCTCAAAGATTCACGTGATGATGCCGCTGGCGAACGCTTGGATGATTTAGAAGATTCATTTAAACTGTATCGCTGCCATCAAATCATGAATTGCATGGAAGCATGCCCTAAAGAATTGAATCCCACCAAAGCGATTAACGACATCAAACGCAGTTTGGCAAAAAGAAAAGTATAAATCATGAGTGTAGAACAAGAACCCAATGCAGAATTATGCATGGAATTTCCATGCCATTTTCCACTCAAAGTAATGGGTACAAACAATGACTCTTTTGAAAATGACATCGTGATCATTGTGCGCAAACATGTACCCAAGCTTGGTGAAGCTGCGGTACAGTCCAAACCCAGCAAAACAGGTAAATATCTTGCACTGACCATTACTTTCACTGCCGATAGCCGTGAGCAGCTTGATAAACTTTACAGCGAACTCAATGCTCACCCCGATGTAAAGATGACGCTTTGATGAACTTCAAACGTTCGTCACTCCCGCGAAGGCGGGAGCGAAGCAACGACCGTAAGAGAAATTCATCCATTTATACTGATGCCTTGGTGGATACCCGCCTACGCGGGTATGACGGCATAGAATAATGGCAACCTTATACTACATCCACGACCCCATGTGTTCATGGTGTTGGGCATTTCGCCCCGTATTCACCGAGCTTTTAAACAAGCTGCCTGATGATATAGATGTAAAATACCTTGTCGGCGGTCTTGCCCCTGATTCAAGCGAACCCATGGACAAAGCCACGCAAGCCATGATTCAAAAGCATTGGCGCACCATTCAAATCAAAGTACCCAACTCCCAGTTCAACTTCGGTTTCTGGACAAACAACACACCTCGCCGCTCCACATACCCTGCTTGCCGCGCAGTGCTTGCTGCCAAAGCCATCAACCCCAATAAAGAGGATACCATGATATTCGCCATTCAGCAGGCGTATTATCTGAATGCCTTAAACCCATCGGATGATGATGTGTTAATCGAATGCGCTGCATCCATTGGTTTGGACACAGCTGTCTTCGCACAAACACTGAACAGCCCCGCCACCCAACAGGCGTTACAAGAGAACATCCAAAAGAGCCAAAGCTTGGGTGTGTATAGTTTCCCAAGCCTTGTGTTAGAAGAAAATGGTCGATTCAAACCCATTACCATTGATTATAACCATGTTGATAATATCCTATCTCAGTTTCAATGATGATATTTGACAGCCTCCTACTTTTCCTATCAGATAAGCCTTGTTCAAACTTACACACTGGAGGTTCAATATGTCCGCTCAACTCAAACAAGTGATTCAACATATCGAAACCCTTTCCTCCGATGAAAAAGCCTTGGTAGCGCACTGCCTTATTTCTTCGCTAGAAACCAAACATGATGACAATGTGGATAACGCATGGGGCGAGTTGGCACAAAAGCGGCTTGCTCAGCTTGAATCGGGAGAAACACAAGGCGTACCTTGGAGTGAAATTAAAACGAATATTACGCAATAATGCCTAAGCTTCTTTTTCATCCTGATATTGCGCATGAAGTGAAAGCTTCATACGACTGATATCAAGAGCAGGCTCAAGGATTGGGTGATGATTTTCTCAATGAATTGGAGCTGCTTATGAAACTATTGAAGCAATGCCTCATACTTGGCCTAAATTTCAACAGTATTTTCGTAGGTTTTTATTGAATAAGTTCCCTTTCTCTATCATTTATCACTTAACGCCAAACACGATTTATGCGGTAACCATTATGCATCACAGCCGAAAACCATATTATTGGGAAGGCCGCTTACCCAAAAGATAAGTAACGTTAAACGCCTAAACCCAACTGCACATCAGCCTGCTTAGCTCCTTCACCTTGTTGGTTAAACCCACTCACCGTAAACCCCACTAGCCGTACAGGTTTGATGCCTGCTTGGGTATTTGCCAGCAGTTTAGGGATAAGTGTTAAGGCTTGGGTTTGGCTGATGATGTTTGGCTCTGTTTTACTGCGGGTGACCTGTTTAAAATCAGCGTATTTTACTTTGATGGTGATGGTTTTACCTTGCAGCTTGTGTTTGTTCAAACCCTGAAACACAAGTGCTGCCAACGCTTTGAAGTGACCAAGCAACACATCCACATCCTTAATATCTTGGGCAAAAGTGGTTTCTTTACCCAACGATTTGCATTCTCTAAAGCTTTTGACTGCCCTTTCATCAACGCCTCTGGCGATGTTGTAGTAATACGCAGCAGACTTGCCGAAATGCGGCTTTAAGTCGTCCAAAACCCATGTTTTGAGGTCTGCACCTGTGTGTATGCCTAAAGCTTTCATCTTTTTGGCTGTGGCTGGGCCAACACCGTAGAACTTCTCTATGGCTAAGGCTTGCACAAAAGCTGCGCCCTGCTTGGGTGTGATGACATATAAACCATCGGGTTTATCCATATCCGATGCGATTTTGGCTAAGAATTTATTGTAGGACACGCCTGCCGATGCAGTTAAACCTGTATCCTGCTTAATCTCGGCTTTGATGGCTTGGGCAATCTTGGTGGCGATACCATCAAATGCGGCGGTGTAGCTCACGTCTAAATATGCTTCATCCAAGGATAAAGGTTCCACTTGCGCTGCATAACGCCAAAACACCTCACGAATCTTTGCCGATGCTTCCCGATAAGCTTCAAAACGCACAGGCACAAAGATGGCTTGCGGACAAAGGCGATAGGCTTGCGAGCATGGCATGGCGGAATGAATGCCAAACTTACGCGCTTCATAGCTACACGCCGCTACCACACCTCTTGAATTGGGTTTGCCACCCACAATCAGCGGTTTACCACGGTATTCAGGATTATCCCGCTGCTCAACGGATGCGAAAAAGGCATCCATATCGACATGAATAATTTTACGTTGTTTCATAAAGACCTACGCGGGAATGACGAATTGAGGCACACATTCAAACCAACTCAGGAATTTCTACTTCAAGCATATCTTTATCACCCATAGGTAGCTCGGATACACATAATAAAGTGAATACCTTCAATCTTGATAATGCGGCTTTTTGTGCTTGGGTTACATATTCAATATTATGAATTATAACAATAACTTGCCCTGATAAAGTTAAAGTTTCTTTGAACCAACTACCCCACTTATTTTGCTCACGTTTAAGGTCAATTTTCTGCACTTGAACACCCGCTAACAGTGGCAACATATCTTCCAATGTTTGCCGCCGTCCTCTCCCGTGTGGTGCGTATAAATTGACAGATTCCCCTGCTAATAAATGGTCAGCAAGCTGTTTCATAAAGGCAGGGCGTAACATGTTTAAATCAAACTGCTCGGTGTCACTTTGTTCTTTTCTTTATCCCATTCTTCTTGGCTGAACACACCTTTAGCGGTGAGCAAACGCACCAAAGCATCCAACTCTTTTTGGTTGCTTGGCATCATCTTACTTTTGCTTGGTCTTTCATCATCCGCAGGCGCTGGCGCACCGCCTGACATTTGTTTCATCAATGCCTCATCCACAATACCTGTTGGTTTTAAACCCTGCTGCTTTTGAAAGCTTTTGACCGCGTCGCGGGTATCCACACCAAACAATGCCTTTTGGTCTTTAATCTCATAACCCATGCGCTGCAACACCGATTGCAGTTGGCTAATACTTTTACCACGCATAAAGATTTTTAATGCTCGTGCCATGTGTGTCTCTCCTTAAACCTTATCCGACCAACGCAAACGCTGAAGCACGCTTGTAAAAACATCATCCAAACCCGCTTCAATACATATCTTCTCATAGGATACAGGATGCTCAAAGCTTAGAGATGTTGCAGCCAGCAGCAAGCGATGACAGTTCATCTTATCTCTAAACATCTGATTATGTTTGCCATCACCATGCGTAGTATCGCCCACGATGGGATGAAAGATATGTTTAAAATGCCGCCGCAATTGATGTTTTCTCCCTGTTTTTGGTGTTAAACGAACCAGACTATACCTTGAAGTATTATAACGCCCTACTGGCTCATCAAGCTCAACCGTGGCAAGCCGCTGATAATGTGTTACCGCATCTTGTGGCGCTTTATCCTGCTTGGCTTGTTTGTCGCTTTTTTTATCCAATTCTTCTTTGAGGGCATAATCGATGATACCGCTTTCATCCGTGAAACCGCGTACTACGGCAAGGTAAGTCTTTTCAATGGTGTGTGCTGCAAACTGTTCACCCACTTGTTTGGCGGTGTCAGGGTTTAAAGCAAACAAAAGCACACCCGATGTCGGTTTATCCAAGCGGTGCACAGGGTAAACATGTTGCCCGACCTGATTGCGCACCATTTGCAGGGCAAAGCGGGTCTCATGTTTATCAATCATGGAGCGATGCACCAACAAACCCGAAGGTTTATGCACTGCAACCAAGTATTCATCAGCATATAATATATCCAACGCTAGTTCTTTTGTCTGATGAAGTAACATAGGCAAAGCTTATGTCGAGCTGATTCAATTAAATAGTAGAATTTTATAACATCAGCTTCATGATAACGACTTATGAAAATGAAAATACGCCAATTAATCTCCTTGTATTGCTTTGTATGCCTAAGTTTAACTTCCCCTAACTTAGCCAAAGCCGCCAGTTTCATACCTCAAGAAGTTGCCGTAAGTTATGGGCATGGCATTGATGTGAATCAGTGGCTACAAATTGATTTTATTCAACATGTCACACCACCTTTACATATTTTAGAAGAATATTTACATGAACCCTATTTGGACATTGGTATTGCCAAAAGCTGGTGGGATCGAAGCAATGAAACGGCATATCATCTTTCAGCAAACCTTATGGTACGCAGTCAAAGTATAAATACCGAAGCAGGCAATTTCTTTTTTGAAGCAGGTTTTGGGCCTCACCTATTTTCACGCCCTGCAAAAACCAACCGCTTAGATACCGCTTTTGAATTCAATTCGTTTGTTGGTGTTGGTATTGAGCTCAACAGTGAGTGGTCTTTCATTGCTAGGGCTAGACATTTATCCAATGCTGGCATTACAGAGCCTAACGCAGGGGTAAACCTTTATTTATATCAACTCCACTATAGGTTTCAACAACCATGAATCAACGCACTCAGCAAGACCCTATGCACGGCAAAACCCTGAAAATGATATTGGAAGAACTGGTATCATACTATGGCTGGGGTGAATTGGGCATATATGTCAAAATTCGCTGCTTTAATATGAACCCATCCATCAAATCCAGCCTCGCTTTTTTACGCAAAACACCATGGGCAAGAACCAAAGTTGAAGCTTTATATAAAGAAATGTTGGATGAGAAGAATGGTAAGCCAAAAGCAAACAACAGCCCATGGCCAGATGTTGAGTAAACAGGATAAAAGATGAGACCATGGAAACTATTGGATAGTACCACTGTTGCTGGTGAAGCACATGATATGAAGTTATATCAACGGGGTGATGAGTATTCAATCAAAACAGGTTATTCCGAATTGATGAACAGCCGCATGCATTCTTCTGAGGATATTCTAGCCGAGCTTGGTTGCAAACCTATTCGCCACAAAACCGATGCCCATATTCTCATTGGTGGTCTGGGTATGGGTTTTACCTTGGCTGAAGCATTAAAACATTCACACAAACAAGCTAAAATTACGGTCGCAGAGCTTGTGCCCGCCGTGATACAATGGAATCAAAGCCATCTCGCAGCACTTGCAGGGAACCCATTGCAAGACAATCGTGTTTCCGTGTTTCAAGGCGATGTGGGGCTGCTGATGCGTGACAACAATAATGAATACGATGCGATTTTGCTTGATGTCGATAATGGACCAGAGGGTTTAACGCGCCAAGAAAATGGTACTTTGTATAGTCTCAATGGTCTTAAAGCTGCGAAAAAAGCTTTAAAACCTAAAGGTATTTTTGCTGTGTGGTCTGCATTTCCTGAGCCACGTTTTACCAAACGTATGAAACAAGCTGGTTTTCAAACCACAGAAGTCCCATGTCGTGCGCATAGTAAAAAAGGCAGTAAACATATGGTTTGGTTGGGTGTGAACGCTTAAGGAAGCGTTGATTTATTCAGTGCTTCCGTACAGCCCGTCCATGGGCTGCCAAATCAATAGCGTAAGCGTTTGACTTGTAAGAGAAAGGAAAACCGCGCTTTTCCTTTCTCGACCTGATTTTTGGCAGGATGCCGATAAATCAGTATCTCCTTAATTGCACCCCACCACGATTATTGTACAGTTACGTTTTCTTTTTCTTTGACCTCTTGCAGCTTGGCTTGATACAATGCATTAAAGTTTACAGGCTCAAGCGTAAACGGCATAAACCCACCATCTACACTTAATTGACTAATAATTTGGCGTGTATATGGAAAAATAATCGTTGGACAATCCACATTCAAAAGCAAAGGAATGTGCTCTTCAGGAATATTATGGAAGAAAAATACGCCTGCCTGTTCTACTTCAATTTCAAACACCAATTTATCCGACTCTTGTACCCGAGTTTCCGCATTGATTTTAATGATCACTTCCCAATGTTCATCGTTCACCTTGCGATGCGATAAATCCATGCTCATTTTCACTTTAGGCTGCTTATTGGCTTCAGCAAACACCTCTGGAGAATTTGGATTTTCAAAAGAAATGTCTTTTACATAAATCCTTTGTAAATTAAAGATTGGTGTATCATCTGTTGCTTGTTGTTCAGCCATGTTTCCCTCTCGATATGATTATTGGACGAAGCTTAGCAAATTTTATGCTTAAAACTATTTTGTATTTCAAAATAGTAAAACAAGAGCCTTTCATAAAGACTACTTTTCCTTTTGTGAAAGGAAAAATTTTGTTACCAGCAAAATCATGGGTAACAAATGCCAAAATAAATCGAATATATCCAGTGGTTTACTAAGTTTACCTGCCATAAACATATCAAACTTTTGCACCAAATGTGGCTCAGCTTGAAAAGGTGCAAATGCCATAAAAACAGCCATGATGAACAACAATGGATACGGTAAACTCTTGATAAAACTCTTCATGTTTTCTTCACCAAAATATAACCCAGCTCAAAACGTGGTGACACACTATCTTTGCCACGTTCTGTCATAAAAGGAGGTCCTTCTTGCCAATGCCACAGTTCATCAGGAAACAACTGCTTAACATCCATCAAATCACAATGAAATGGAGGGCCTCCAACATCACCTGTTTGCATCAAATTTAACAACAACTTTCCATTGGGTTTTAACCAGCCATGGACAGCTTGGGCATACTTTTCACGTTCTGAAGGGGCAATGGCACATAAACATGTTTGCTCATACACCACATCAAAACGTTCAGCGGCTTCATAGGCAAAAATATTTACACATGCCGTGTTGGCTTTTACGGCTTCATCTTTCAACCTTTGCTCAAGATGGCTGATGGCAGAAGGAGCGATATCCAAGGCTGTAACTTCATAACCAAGCCTCGCCAGCTCAAGCACTTCATAACCACGGCCACAACCAGGAATCAAAACGCTTTTTACACGCTTGAATGCACCTTTAGCCATAAAACTATGCAATGCAGGACTAACTTCTCCTCTATCCCAACCCGTATCTTGCGCTTGATATAAGGTTTCCCAGTCTGGTATGTTCACAATTGACATTTTTAAATCTCCTAAAATTATTTGGGAATAAAAGCCCCCGACCTTTTGCTAATAGTCTGCATTATCAGGGTGTTCCGCTAACATACGTTTCTCTTCAAGCTTTGAGCCTATGATAAAATATAGGCTTACAACCAGAACAAAGTAAAAGCTGACCATAGTATGCCCATAAAAACAACATAAATCCTATATACATGGGGTGACGAATATATTTAAACACGCCTTGTACAATTGTCAGTTTGTTGCACTGCTTTTTTCAAGCCCAAGAATACCGCACCATCAATAGGCTGCAATACCGCCAAAACAATACAGCCAGACAAACGTGGCAGCACCCCTACCCGTAAATAAAGCAGCCTATAATGGTGTATTTGCAAGCCAAACTGATAGGCATACTTTTTGACCGCTTGGCTTACCAAAAGACTGTGTACCGCCGCAAACGCAAACGTGTAGAGCCAAATAAGTAAGGGCGTTGGGCTCACTTAATATTTTTCGGCTCGGTTTGTCCCAATGCTGGATAAAACACCAGTTTAAACACACCATCATTGGCATCAAAATGTTTACCTGCAAACATCACTTCACGCAAAGTTTTTATATCATCTGCATTGAAGTAAACTGATGACACCAAGTGTTGTTTACCTTGAACCAAGCGATATAACTGATGCTTAAAGCGAATACCACCATTGGCACGGTTAACAATCGTGTAGTTTACTGCGTATGGATGTTCACCCAGCTTATAAGTTGCCAACAGTGTATTGATGTTTCTCTCTTTCAACACGACAGAACGAATCACCTGAAATCCCCACTTAGGCACCAAGGTATCTTGGAAAAAACGTTCTTGAGTTAAATCTTTGGTTTGCAAATGCCCTTTTTTATGCCCAGACCACACAAATTGAATATCTACAGGCTCACCATCAATATCTACCTTAAAGCCAAACACACCTATTTGCTTCAAAAAAGCCAAGCGGTTCAAGGCAAAAAATAAATAACCAAGCTTATGCCCCTGCGCATCTTTAACTGTAATATCGAGATTGGTAGGATAGGAGCGATTTGCCGCAAGTTTCTTATATTGCATATCCAAAACATAAGCCTTTCCCCCCTTGCTTCTAAAATTCACCACAATATGAGTTTTGCCTTCACCAATATCACTTAGCGCAAGCCGCTCTTGCGTATTAAAAGCTGAGCCTTGAATATGCAGAGCAAAAGGATATGTAGCGGCATAAGCCCATTGACCCCACAATTGGCTCCACAATAAACTCAACAACAAAGGTAGTATCCATTTCATGTTATCAGCCCTCAAATACTTCACGAAGTAACATCGCAATGCCCATAATCAATACAAAATAGCCAAAGATAGGTTTAAGTTTATTACCGTCAAGGTTACGACTCAAGCGCTCACCAATAAGTGCACCAATAATCGATAAACCGGTAACTTCAAACAATAAAACCCAATCAATGACCATGCCTGATTGAATGTCACCAATAAATCCTAAGATAGATTTAAAGGCAATAATCATCAATGATGTACCCACGGCCTCTTTCATACCCAAACCTGCAAGCACAACCAAAGCAGGAATAATTAAAAAGCCACCACCTGCACCAACAAAACCTGTCACAGAACCTACAACCAACCCTTCAACAGCAATCAAAGGTAAATTCAGCTGTTTTTTCTCACCTGCGGTATCAACTTTTGAAGGTTTAATCATTGCATAAGCTGCCATAATCATAATCACTGAAAAAACAATCAATACCAGCGCATCTTTACTCAAACTATAATCACCAAAATTGGCAATATGTTCAGGAAGCGCAGGCATAAGTAACAGCCGCACACTATAAACACCAATAAAGGCTGGGATAGCAAAAATAAAACCCATTTTAAAGCGTATCAAATCTTTTTTATAATAAGAATATGCACCAAAAAGAGCTGTAATACCCACAATAAACAAAGAATATGCTGTCGCTTCAGAGGCTGAGACACCCATCAAAAATACGAGGATAGGTACCGTTAATATCGAGCCGCCAGCACCAAATACACCCAGTGTCATGCCCATAAACACAGCACTTATTAATCCAAAAATCATCATTGTTTCCATTGGTTTATACTCTCACTATATCAATTATTTTTTTAGAAAAAGCGGGATTGTTATATAGATAACAACCCCGCTTATGTATCCAAGAAAGCGCTTAAATTATTCACCTAGTTTTTCGCCTTTAAGCAATACATCCCAATAGAACTTGGAAGTACATACTCACCTACAATAATAATTGTATGTTTCACGCTTCCCTCCTCCATTTTTCCTTGGGAAAGCTCTAAACAAGTCCAAATAATGTAATTTGGGTTCGAAATATTCAAAGTCTAGGTGTAAAGCGCACGTCATAGCTAGGTTATTAAGAAGGTTTACAGCGCACAATACAAATTGATGACTGTTCAGAGCCTTCGTAGTTCAAGCCCCTCTTTGTTATTAACCTTGCCCTTCAATCAAACCGCAAACCTGATTTGCAGGCACTGCTTTTTGAATGTGTTTAGGCATAGGCAAGTTTAAATTGTTCATCAAATCGACAAAACCCTTACGCCCTAACTTCACCCGTGGATTGAGTGTTTTTTCTTCGGCAATGGTAGACATGGTCATACCTTTATAATCATGACCTGGATAAACTTCTTTTTCATCTCCCAAAGGGAAAATCTTTTCAGTGATTGAGGTATATAATGTGTCCGCATCACCTGCTTGGAAGTCTGTACGTCCACAGCCTCGGATAAACAATGCATCACCTGTAAACACTTTGTTTTCGCACACAAAAGTTAAGCAGCCTGATGTATGACCTGGTGTCGTTAATACTTTGACTTCCAAGTCACCCAGCTTAAGCACATCATTATCATTCAAATGAAGGTCAGCACAATCAACGTTTTCCGATGCTGCCACGCCTGTTTGACAACCTGTGCGTTCACGCAACATGCCTGCACCTGTAATATGATCAGCATGTACATGTGTTTCCACTGCATACTTTAATTTCAAACCAAGCTCTGCAATCAAAGCAGCATCACGCTCCACCTTTTCCAGTACCGCATCAATAATCAATGCTTCTTTTGTAGCTTCATCTGCTACAATATAAGTATAAGTCCATGTTGCTTCATCAAACAGTTGTCTAAAAATCATGATTATCTCCTTATGGATATGTTTATTGCATAAAAAAGGCAGCCTACGTATTTGTAGGCTGCCTTATGATTATTTTTCTACGGGGTAACCCGCTTTACGCCATCCAGCCATACTTTCGGGTAGATTTTCAACATGAAAACCTGCTTTGGCTAACATTGCCGATGCCTTGGCTGCCCTGACACCTGCTTCACAATAAACATAGAGTTGTTTGTTTTTAGACAACTCATTCATGCGCATTGTAATATCTGAAACAGGAATATTCACCGCACCGGGAACATGACCAGCCTTATATTCTTTAGCCGTGCGCACATCAACAAATGCAAAGGGTATCTGCGTGTGTTTGCCTTGGCTCCAATGTTGATACGCATGAGTAATCGATGCATTTTCATAACCTTCTGCTGTCACTTCACCCATACCACAAGCCGTCGCTTGTGTTGAAAATAACAACATCACCGCAAACACCGCGATCATTTGTTTTTTGATAAACATGCTCTTATCCTTGTGTTGTTGGATAGCCTGCTGCTTCCCACGCTATAATACCACCCATCACATTGGTTATATGTTTATAACCTTTTTGCATCAATAATCTTTGTGCTTGTCCAGAGCGCGCACCAGACCGGCAACTTAGATAAATATTTGCATCCTTGGGTAAATCCAATGTATCAATTTGGTCCAAGGGGTGGTTTTTTACCAATACACAATCTGCTCGTAGTGCTGCAAACTCTTCTGGGGTTCGCACATCAACCCAATAATCAAAATCACCTGTTTCTACAACATGATGAAAATCTTGTACTGAAATTTCCACGTTTTTCTCTCCTTCTTATGCAAAGATATGCTAATATTACAGGCGTATAATTATATTAGCAATAGTTAATATAATTATACTACTTTTCTGTTGGTAAACCAGCTGAGCGCCAACCACGCATACTCGCTTTCATACTTAATACATTGGTATAACCTTGGTTAACCAAAAGTTCAGCAGCGCGAGTCGCTCTAACCCCAGACTCACAATAGACAACAATCTTTTTATCTTTAGGAACTTCATTCAGCCGATTGGCTAATGTTTGAACAGGAATAAGTTTAGCATGAGGAACATGCCCGCTTTGGTATTCCCCTGGCGTACGCACATCCAAAAAGATGGTACCTTTATCTTGATCTTTTACCAATTGATAAGCATCCGTCACAGAAATAATACTGTAACCTTGTGGCTCACCTTGGTCACAAGCCGACAAAAATAATGATAATAACAATACAACAAATATATTACGCTTCATATGACACCTCTATCATCGCTCAACTATTAAAACAGCTTGCGTATCATAAACATGCGCATCAATTGTTCAGTGACAATGTTACCTTGGAGCAGCAACAAGGTTTTGCAAAGCCTCAATATCTAATATTTGAACTTTGTTTCGACTTAAGTTAACCCAAGTCTTTCGCTCAAAATCCTTGAGTAAACGGCTAATTACCTCACGCACAGTACCAAGTTCAGTGGCAATTTGTTTATGCGTACAACAAATTAAACCCTTATTTTCTTGTTGATATTTGAGTAGAAATTTTGCCAACCGCACATCCATACGTCCAAAAGCCACATCTTCTAAAAGTGCCATCAAATCTGAAATGCGCCGCCCAATATTTCGCATGACACATTGCCTAAAACTAGCGGACTTAATCAGCATCTCATCAAATGCTGAAATGGATAACACAAGCATCTCAACATCTGTCTCAGCAACACCCTCGGCGGAATATGGCTGTTTACCCAACACACAGATGGTTGTAAGCATACAGTTTTGCCCTTCTTCAACACGATATAGAAGAATTTCTCTACCATTGGGGTCATTTTTCTGCACACGAATGGATCCAGATGTTACCAATACATATGTATTACACGCATCACCATCATGAAATATAACTGAGCCAGCAGGCACACTCACCGTATTGGCACCCGCTTCTTGCATCAGCCATAAAGCATCATCACATTCAAAAGCTTGAGGCAAACTAAACGACCAACTTCAAATCACTTTCTTGGCAGTTGCGCAGCGCACCAGCTGCCAAAACCACCCGCAAAATTATAAACATCTTTATGACCCGCTTTTGCCGCTATGCTCGCTGCCATGGATGAACGCATACCTGATGCACAAATCAAAATCAGCGGTTTATCTTTGGGTATTTTATGCATTTTTTGCTCAAACTCATTGAGTGGAATATGAATGGCATTGGCAGGTCGCCCACCATTCCATTCACCTGTTGAGCGCACATCCACCAAAGTATGTGCTTCATCAAAGTCAGGGTAAGCCCCTGCTGTCATCTTTTTAATGCCTAACATTTTTGGTCGCACCACCCTTGCATAAAGCATCCACCCGACAATCGCAAACGCAATAACGAGCGGTAAGTTATCTTGAACCCATGCCATCACTTAGCAACTCTTGCAAGCAGCTTCAGATTTAAGGCCAAGTTTTTTTAGGATAATGCCCATCAAACACCATTGGGTAATGCCTGATTGGAAAAGGTTAGCACCTACAAATAAGGTGAACCATAACCAAGTGGGTTCATTCAATGGTGCACCCGACAAAAATACGGACAACATGATAAAAAATCCTGCTACGATATGAATAATACGTTCTACTGACATTTTAATACTCCTTTTTTATTTCTTTATGATTATTTATCGACTGCAAACATCTGGACAATAAATGTTTTGCAACGCTTGTAATAAGGTCTCAAATTGTGGATTTGCAATACTATAATATACTTGCTGACCACGTTTTTCATGGTTCAAAATACCCATCATACGCATTTTTGATAAGTGCTGTGACAGATTAGACTGTGAAGAACCTGTGCGTTCAATCAAGTCGTGAACACAAAGTGGACCATCCATCAAATGACATAACACAGATAAACGCACTTCGTGCGCGATGGCTTTCAAACCTTCACTTGCTGTTTGTATTTGTTCTTTCGGTATCATTTCCATAACCCGAAGCATAAATGAAGATTATTATATTAGCAATAGATGATATAAGATGGTTTATTAACTGACTTAATGATTACCCAGAAGCTTTGTTTGCAACGAATTTAAAAGACATTGTAGCTATGCTTAGCAACAATGAATGAAAGATTTATTCCGAATAAAGAGGCAAGCAAGGCTACCATAGTATTTCATGAATCATCAGGTTTAGCTCTTTTGACAAACAAAATGAATATAACGACCCATATGTATATATGGCTCAACTTGTGAATACGCAAGCTCCATCGCAAGCACATCGGCATCTGATGTGTTTCCACCCCGTTTGATACCTACATAATCAGAAAAAACACGAATGCCACTTTGCTGAACAACAGTAAAACCATGCTCAGCAAGTTTCGACCTAACCCAAGCAGGTTTAACGGGGTTGGGTGGTGTTAAACCACCTTTCATACCTGAAAATTCTTTGTTTTTTATTTTATTAAAATTACCGCGAATAAGGTTATGAAATACCAAAGCATCCAAATTATAAAACATTAGTGACACAAAACTATGCTGCTGGGTCAGCTCTGCAAGCTTCTTCATCAATATTTCGGGGTGACTTAACCATTCTAGTACAGCATGACAAAGCACCACATCGTAAGCACGATTATCCAAGTCTTGAAATGCACCATGCTGCCATTCTATTTGATCAGCAACATTCATTTGCTCTGCTTGTGCTCTAGCCACAGCCAACATGCGTTCAGATATATCATTCATACAGACTTGGTGACCTTGCGCTGCCAGTTGCACACCCATTTGACCAAGCCCTGCCCCCAAATCAAGCACAGACAAACCACTCTTTCCCCAACGCGGCACAACTTGCTCTAAATCACGGTTGAGTACAGCAAGTCTTATTTTACCCTTTTGGCTACCATAAATTTTCTTTTGAAAATGTTCTGTTAAATCATCAAAGTTGGTATCAGCACTCATTTATATTTTTTCGGATAAACCTGTCATCACTTTGGATGTTAATTTCATACCTGATTTGACCACATTTGGCAACTTAGCAGCGCCCAAATCTTCTGCCAAGTGAGCATGACCCAGCTCATCGGTTTTCATTTGTTCGACGATGGCGCGGCTGCGTTTATCTTCTTCAGGTAAGTTTTGCAAATGCCCTTCTAAATGCGACACCACTTGGTATTCCGTTTCTGCTAAAAAACCCAAATTCCATCTATCTCCCACTGCACCTGCTGCCATGCCAATGGCAAATGAACCCACATACCACAACGGATCAAGTTTGGAGGGTTGTTCACCCAACTCTTGCAAGCGGGTTCTACACCAATTCAAATGATCAACTTCTTCATCGGAGGCTTGTTGCAGTTTGTCTTTCAATGTTGGGTCACGCGCAATTAAAGCTTGCCCATGATACAAGGCTTGTGCCGCCATTTCACCTGCATGATTGACCCGCATCAACCCTGCGGCTTTCTTTTTTTGTTCAGCGGACAAACTGTCTTCACCCACTTGCTCAGCTGGATACGCTCGGTATGCCGTTTGCGGGCAAAAAATATTGTTTAAAGCTTTATCAATATGCCCTATTACAGTATCTGCCAAGTTATATTGGCGAAAATCATCTTTTTTCATGGCAATATCATTACCTTTTCCTTTTTGTTATGCAAGCGCATCACAACTGCTCTGTCAGCCAAGCAGGGACATGTTTTGTATATTGTTTTAATAAACGCCTATTTTCTTTGTATTCAGGCTCAAACTTTTCGACCTCTGCCCAAAATGCTTTGGAATGATTGAGGTGCTTTAAATGTGCCAACTCATGCGTCAGCACATGCTGCACCAAAAAATCTGGCAAAAATAATAATGCTGCATTTAAGCTTATATTGCCTTTTGCCGAGCAGCTTCCCCAGCGTTTTTTTTGTAATCGAATACTTACTGACTGATAATCAAGCCCCATCACTGCTGCCGTTTGCGCTAAACAAACATTCAAATATAATTTAGCTTGTTGTTTTAACCATCGTCTTAAAGCACCTTGTAATGCTGCTTTGTCTTCAAGGTTGCCTATTAAAGTTAACGTATGCTGCTCTTTTGACGTACGCAACCTGCCTTTGCCCTCTTCATACTTAACCAACCAAGTTTGTGTTAAGGCAGGAAGATATATTTGCTTCGGCAACACAACGCTATGCTTAGATTTATCACCAATGGCTTGAAGATGTTTTAAAACCCACGCTGTATGCGTTTGCAACATATTCGATATACCTCGTTGCGACATCGTATGTGGCCAAACCAATACAACATCACCATATACATTAATTGTGATTCTAGGGCGTTTGGCTCGTTTGGATAAGCGTAGTTTCCATGCAAAGGGTGTATCTGGCACTGATATAAGTGTTATTTTCTAAGGTAATATGCCATCAAAGACAACGATAAAAATCGAGGCATTAATTTCTGAATACACCACAATAATTTGTGCCGCCAACCCGGAACACAATAACCACCACCCGCCTGCAATGTTTGTAGCGAAGCACTTACCACCTTCTCGGCTGATGTACTGAATGCACCGCCTTTACCTTTGGGTGCGCCAGATATATCCCTAAATCCTGTGGGTGAAGGACCTGGCGCCAAAGTGACGACACGAAGCTCTTGTTGATGTTCGGTACGAATGGCTTCACTCCAAAATGTCATCCCTGCTTTGACGGCGGCATACGTTGCCATATAAGGAAGCGGAGTCTCCCCGGCTAAGGAAGAAACGTTAATCATAAACCCTTGATTACGCTTTAATGTTGGAATCAATGCATGGGCAAGCATGACTGGCGCAATCAAATCTACGCGCAACACATCAACCTGCGCCACACATTCAGTTTCAGCAAAGCCGCCCCACACACCAAAACCCGCATTATTCACCAAACCATATACATCTTCTTTGGCAAGCGTATCGATCAAATCTTCTGTTTCTTTGCGTGAAGATAAGTCGGCAAACACAAACTGATGACGCTCTGGATATTCAAGCGCATCCAACGTGAGTTTTAAGCGGGCTTTATCGCGCCCATGCAATAACAAAGCATAACCTTGTTTTTCAAGTTGAATGGCAAACTCAATGCCAAAACCACCCGAAGCACCTGTAATTAATACAGTTTTCATACTTGCTCTACAAAGGAAAACATCTTGCGTTGACGCTTATGAAAACAAGCAACCTCTACAGCACCAAATTGATGTAATAGCTGCAAACAAGTCTGCATTGCATGACCAACTTCTGCTGGCGCATGTGCGTCAGACCCATAAACAAAAGGAATACCAAGCGCTACGGCTCGCTCAACCATTCCGACGTGCGGATAAATTTCTTTAACAGGCTTTCTCAAACCCGCAGAACTTATTTCTAGGGCGACATCTGCTTGTTTTACTGCTTGTAACATCTTATTTTCAGCTTCTAAAACTGCAACAGACCCTGTAGGTGCACGGTGACCGAATTTTTTAATCAAATCAGGGTGACCAATACTATCAAATAAACCACTTGCTGCCGACAGCTCAACCAATCTAAAGTAATCTATATAGGCTTGCTCAATGTCACAATGTTCAAATTGACTGACTTCATCAGGATTATCAAAACCCCAATCGCCAATAAAGTGAACCGAACCCATCAAGTAGTCCCAATCATAATAAGCGGCTAAATACTGGATATACGCCTCTGCGCCCTCATAATAATCCACTTCAAGCGCAGCCTTAATCAACAATTTCCCTTTAAATTTCTGCTGTGCTGCTTCAAGTTCTTCAAGAAAGGAATCAAGCTCAGATTCATCCATACGCCATGCTTTATCAAAACCATTGGGCATAGGAGAATGGTCAGACATGCCTATTTCTGTCAGCCCAGCATCTACTGCAGCTTGTGCATATTCATCAATTGTACCCTTGGCGTGATTGCAGCGAGGCGTGTGCATGTGGTAATCAGGCACAGGTAAAAAACGTGTCATTGTATGCTTTTAGGCTTATCAGTTGTCGAAGCAATACCCCTTTCTTCTACAAGCAGTGGGCCAACCAAAGCTTTCACTGTTGCAATAATGGAATCTGCATCGAGATGTTGTTTAACCAAGTATGAATCAGCACCAGCTTCAAGCGCCCGCAAGCGGTCTTCTGAGCTTTCTCGGGTTGAAATCACCATTATAGGCAAGTCTTCATATTGGGGCTGATTACGGATTTGGCGAACCAAACCAAAACCGTCCAAACGTGGCATTTCTAAGTCCGTAACAATCATATCATATGTTGAGGATTCTAATTTTTCCAACGCATCCATACCATCAATCGCTGTTTCAACCACAAAACCTAAGTTTTCAAAAATACTTTTTTCAACTTCTCTGGCAATAAGTGAATCATCAACCAACAATACATTAAAACGTAACTTATCTTCTTCTTTAAGTACAATATCTATGACTTGGTTTGGAGAGGTTCGACCCATTTCCTTGATACCATATGGCTCAAGAAGCATCATCACTGAACCATCCTCTACAATGGTGTTACCCATCAAACCTTGTGGTTGGTAACGCTTGATATATGGGTCTAAGTCATGCACCACCACTTCGCCATCACCCAACAATTCATCCACTAAAATACCAACAAAACCTTCAATGTGTTCGGCAACAATAATATAAGGTGTATCTGATAAATTCATATCACTGCCATACATCATAGGGCGTAAATCAACAATAGGCACTTGATGGTTATCATAACTTAAAAAGCGTTTACCAGCTACACCATGCGTAATATTTTTTTCGTTATAAACAATGGCTTGTTCGATCAGGTGGGTCAACATACCATAACGCTGTCCACCAATCTTAAACATCAATGCTTCTTGTACAGCAATACTAATAGGCACTGAAATAATAAAGCGCGTACCCTGCCCCACTTCCGAATGAATTTTAATTGAACCTGTCAGCTTACGAATAGCATCCTGAACAATATTCATACCAATGCCACGACCTGCCATCTCATCCACTTCTTTTAACGTTGAAAAACCAGGTCTAAAGATAAGCTCTAGTACTTCAGCTGAATCCATCAAATCAATCTCATCTTGCGTGGTTACCCCACGCTCAACAGCTGCCTTGCGAATAACATCAGGATTAATTCCACGACCATCATCGATAACTTCAATTTGTACTTCACTACCATTTTGCCGTGCAACAATCGTTACTTGCCCACTTTCGGGTTTACCTAAACGTTGGCGCTCATCACTATCTTCAATGCCATGTGCCACAGCATTATTCAAAAGGTGAATCAGCGGCTCAACCAATGATTCAGCCACGCCTTGGTCCATTTCAACGGATTTACCATCCACAACCAACTGCACACGTTTACCAATTTTAGATGCTATATCTCGTACAGCACGGGGAAAGGTTGCAAACACACTATCAAGTGGTCGCAACATAAGCGCTAAAACCTGATCCCTCAACTCCTTTAAAGTCAAACTTTGATGTTCAACCTGAAACCTTGATTCTTCCATCAATTGCTGTGTCTTGCGCAACTGATCTTCAATCAAACTATCCATCACCTTTAATGATGCCGCCATACTTGGTTGTTGCGCAAACTTATAACGCATCTGTTGCCATTCTCGTTTCAACAGTCGCAATCCCAACTGTGCTTCTTTGAGCTTTTGATCGCGTTGCCCGTGGCGACTTTGTGCCGTACTCATTTCAATAATATGGTGTGATAATGCTTCTAAGCGCTCTGCATCAACACGCAAGAAACGCCCTGAACTTTTTCGTTCACCCACGGCTTTTTTATCATCAAAGTTTGATACAGGCCTAAAAGGGGATTCTGACTCAAGTATTGGTATCTCAAAAACAGTTTCTTCATTAAGGCTGTCTACAATAGAGTCTTGCCCAGCCTCTTGCTCTTTTGATTCTGGAAAAGCAGATGCCAATTCTACATTAATATTGGTCAAACTTAGCTCATCATCAGCTTCAATATTTACATCAATGTGTTCGTGACTATTTGTTAAAGTTTCAGAATCTACGGCATTTAAAGCTTCTACTTCTTTAACCAAAGACGTTGCTAAGTCTTCTTGGGGCTTCTGGTCTGCTACAACCGTCTTTTCGCCACCTTTCTTCAATGCTTCGATCACCTCGGCAAACTTTACTTCAGCTGCTTTAGTATCAATAAGCTCAGGGTTATCAACATCTGCCAGGCGTTTTTCTAATAAATCATGCAAATCATATAAAAACTGTAGCGCCAAAGGCTGTTGCCAATCTCCATGTTCAATAAGGGCTTCCACCATATCTTCAAACACATGGGCAATGCGACCAATATCATTCACACCTAACATCAGCGCCGAACCTTTAATGGTATGGGCATCCCTACGCATTGCAACCAAACCAGCTTCATCCAAAGAACCTGATTCAAAGGCAACCAAGGCCTGATTAATAGCGCTTAAGCGCTCTCTAGCTTCATCAAAAAATGATGCGAGAAAATTCGATAAGTCAAAATCAGCCATGGTTTATAATTGAAAGACGCACTTAAACAAATTTCTTTAGTTCATCGGCAACAACGTTAAGTTGCCCTGCCGAATCACGTGATTTTTGCATCTGTGCAGCTGAATCTTGCAATAATGTTGAAATATCTTTCATGGTATCCACAAACTCCTGACTGCTTTCACTTTGCTGTTTGGTTGCAAGTGCAATCGTATGTACCGCTTTACTTGTTTTCACTGACATATCCTGCATACGCTCAAGTGCAACACCTGCACGGCGTGCAATTTCCACACCCTTAGCAACCTCTTCTAAACCTTCTTGAGTTACTTCAATCGATGCACTGGTTGATTGATGTACATCATTCACCACGATTTGAATTTCTTCTGTAAATTCACGGGCGCGCTCAGATAAGCGACGAACTTCACTAGCAACCACAGCAAAACGCTTACCAAATTCACCAGCCGCAGCAGACTCAATTGAAGCATTTAACGCCAACAGATGTGTTTCATCAGCAATCTCTTGAATCGAATCAACAGATTCAAGAATCTGCTCTGCTTTTTGCCCCGCATCCGTTACTTTTTCTGCAATTAAGGTTACTTCCTCACGAATTTTATCCATGTAACCAATGGCTTCATTCACCGCTTTCACACCTTCTTCTGCAGCATGAGATGTCGCCGAAGCTATACGTTCAACACTGGTGGCTGTTTGGGCAATTTTTGTTGATGCACCAGACATTTTACTCAATTCATCCGTTACATTAACCACGATATCTGCTTGGGTATTAGATGCTGTAGCTTGCCTATCAACAGACATCAAAATATCCTCAGATGAGAAAGCAACATTTTGCGCCGCACTACTAATATGATTGGTGATATTTGAGGTAAACAATCGGCTTAAGTAAACCAATAATAACAAAATAGCGAGAATGACCGCAATATTAATCCAAGTTAGCCATGACATTTGTGTTTCTTTAGCAACCACTTCTTGACTCAGCACTTGGCTAACATGGGTTGCAATCGTATTCACTTTATCTTGTCCTACAAATACCAAACTTTGCGCAACAATTGCAATACTACCAGCCTGATCAAAAGGAATAGCACCTGAAATAATATCATTTGCTAAGCTTCCCACTTCTGTCATTAAGTCTTTCACACTTTTAAGTTCTTTTTTATCTGCTGTTGATAAACCTGAAAACGCAGATACTTTTTTATATAAGTTTTGGAAGGCTGCATTGGCTCGTTTAACCTTTTGTACATCACCTTCATTTTGTGTCATAATATAATCATTCAATGGTAAAAGAACATTGGGTAAGGTAGCTCTAAATTTTTCAATTTGAACCTGCTGCCCGTAAATTACCGCTAAAGATTCCATGTTTTTGGAAGCCTGAAAGGATGTAAACAACACGGTTGCACCAAGCACAGCAAAAAACAAAACTGACCAAATCATATTGCGACGTGCTAGCGTTCGAATATTAACCTTGGCTTTTTCTGAGGTTTGGGTTTCTGATGTTTGGTTTTCCTCTTGTTCAGTACCTTCAACAATCTCTTCTGCCTGAACTTGCGTAACATCACTCATATTTCGTACTCCATTTCAATTTTCAAACTTCATCCACACTTACTACTTTTTTAACGGTTGGAAACAGTAACCTTATTCAAACAAGGCTTCAACGCGCAGAATAGGCAATGGTCCATATTTTGTCTGCAAAGTACCCTGAATATACGTTTTTTCCTTCGTTTTCTCAATATCAGTTGGTAAAATACGCAACAAATCCAAGACCTCTTCAACCCAGATACCCAAATGTACCCGGGCATGACGTAACAACAAGAATCGGCTAGCACTTGTTTCAGCTTGCAACTTGTGTGACAGACGTAATGTTTTACCAGGGTCAACAATGCAGAAAATTTGCCCTCTCGCATTGGTTACACCCAACAAATGATCGGGCGCCATAGGCACTGGGGTAAGTGAAAGTGGTCTGATAACACTTAACACGCTAGCCACAGGCAATAAGAACATCTCGCCATTCAAAACAACCCGCATATATTCAACCAATTCAGAATGTTCACCTACAGTGGCATCCTTAGCTGCTTGAAGCTTATCTAAATTTAGCTCTGCCATTATACCTGCCTCTGTTGGGCTTGTCTCACCCTTTCATACATTTGTAAAATTTTTCGGACACGTGCTTGCAACTTCATTGGCTCCACAGGTTTGATAATATAATCATCTGCCCCAGAATCTAGACCCAATACTTCATCATCTTCATCATGCCGCGATGTTAACATCACAACTGGAATATCATCATACTTACTTTGTCTACGCACTTCTTGGACAAACTCAGGGCCTGTCATATTGGGCATATCATAGTCCACAATTGCCAAAGCAACTTGCGGTAGCGCTTGTTTAAGCAAATCTAACCCTTTCCTCCCATCTTCAGCTTCAGCAATATCAAAACCTTCTGACTTTAAGATAAAACCAACTAGGCTACGAATACTTTTAGAATCATCAATTAATAATATTGTATTGCGTTTGGTATCTTCTTTTGGTGCAAGCTGCCCTTGATCTCTCGCCTCATTAGCTTGCCCCAAAGACATAAGGTTTCCATCACTGTCAATTCTATCTTGAAAACTAAAATCCTCAGGAGCTATCGATAGCCGTGTCACTTCTGCTACACTGGTTACACCTTGTAACACCTTATTCATACCATCTTCAAACAAGGCATACATACCTTCTTCACGACAGACTTGCATCAACTCTTGGTCGGATACACCGTTCGCAATGGCTTTCCGCACCCTATCGTTAACATAAAGTGTCTCATGCACACCACAACGACCCTTATAACCAATATTCAAACACTTATTACAACCCACGGGTTCATAAATCTCTAAATCTTCAGGCATATCATACTTGGCAATCATTTCAGACGTAGGTGTCGTCTTTTTCTTACAACTAGGACATAAACGCCGTGCCAAACGTTGGGCAACAATAATGTTTAAACATGATGATAATGCAACGGGGTCTGCCCCCATTTCCACCAAACGACTCACCGTAGAAGGCGCATCATTGGTATGTAAAGTAGACATCACCAAATGCCCTGTTTGCGCAGCATGTAAAGCAATATGGGCTGTTTCCTCATCTCGAATCTCACCCACCATCACCACATCAGGGTCTTGGCGAAGAATAGAACGCAATGCCGCAGCAAAAGTCATACCTGATTTGGCATTAACTTGCACTTGATTCAAACCTTTGATTTGAAATTCAACAGGATCTTCTACAGTAACAATATTTGTTTCTTCATCATTAATATGGTGCAAAAATGAATAAAGCGTAGTTGTTTTACCCGAACCCGTGGGCCCTGTGACCAGCACCGCCCCTGTAGGCCTTGTAATCGCGTCTCGAATACGCTCATCAGCCTTTTTCTCAAACGCCAACACATCCAAAGATAATGATAAGCCTGATTTATCAAGGATACGCATAACGATTTTCTCACCATGCATCGAAGGTAATGTCGAAATACGCATATCAAAACTTTTACTCATAAATTTCACACGAGTACGGCCATCTTGTGGCGTTCGTGTATTCGATATATCCAACTTGGACATAATTTTAATGCGTGAAACCAACATAGGATGTGCTTTATGCGGAAAACTCATCACAGAGCGCAAACGACCATCTACCCGCATTCTCACCAAACTTTTTCCATCTGCAGCTTCAATATGAATATCCGAACTACCAATTTGCATCGCTTTAACAATAATACCATTCACCAATTTGATAATTGGAGAACCTTCCGCACCTTTTTTTAGCGCATCTAGGTCTGAAGGTGCACTATCAGCTTCCGTATCATCTTCCTCAATAGAGGCAAAAGCTTGGGTATCATCCATATCCCCCATAACATCATCAAAAGATCCATATAATTCGCGAATTTTCTTTTGAATAAGCGTAGGACTTGAGAAAACAGGCCGCACACGTTGTCCCAGCTTAAATTGCAAGACATCTATACCTGCATAATCCATGGGATCTGCAGTTGCAATCACCATCTCACCTGCATTTAATGCAATCGGTACAAAGCAAAACTCTTCACACAATTCTTCAGGACACTTCTCTAGCAGCAAAGGCTCAACTTCAACCTGCATAGGGTCAATAAATGGCACTTTATAAACCTTCGCCAATGCCATCAAAAGTTTATCCCCGTCAATATCAGGAATATCTAAAAGACCAAGCAAAAGACCAGCTTTTTGCCCTTTGTTCCCCTTCATTGCTTCGGATATTTGCTCTTGTGTAACAAGACCAGTGGCAATTAATTGCCGCTGCTGCTTAAGAAGCATAAACCCTCCCATAGGTATCCTCATTAGATCGGGGTATACGATAATAAGGCATGGCTAGAATATCAAGGGAATCCCACCTCTTCCACTCAAAGCAAAAATAGATAGGTTGCGCCCCGTGCATCTTTTAACTTATTTCAATTCTACGCCAAAGCTGGCTCTAGCAACGTTTAGCGTCTGTTTCTTCGCACTTGTTGGTTGCGCCACAAAGAATCTACCGCATGCAACAACGCCACCACCAGTCCAAGAAACCAAGGTGACCGTGCCTGAAAAGCATACATCCCCCCCTCAAACTCAAGAAAAGAAAACTGTCGTCATACCAGCACCCTCTATTTTTTTGCAAGATCTTTCTCCTGCAGACATCGAACAAGTTAAAGCCGAAGCCAAACGTACACTATCACCTATTTGGCAACATATTGATGAACGCGCTCACCGCGTACGCTTTCGTGTAATTCAAGTATTAGATGAACTCCATGCGCCTCGCGAGCTTTTATATATTCCTGTAGCTGAATCCGGTTATAACCCCTATGCTTTATCTCCTGCAGGTGCTTTTGGTTTGTGGCAACTTATGCCTAAAACAGCAAAAGAATTGGGCGCACGTGATAAAAACGGACTTGATGGGCGTAGGCATATTGAATCCAGTACAAAAGCCGCCGCCACCTACCTTTTATCGCTTTATGAGCGATTTAACAGCTGGCCACTTGCGATTTGCGCTTATAATTTAGGGCCTTGGGGCGTACAACGCAGGCTAAACAAAAAGCCATGGTCACCAGCTATGGGGCTAGATGCCTTGCCTTTCCCTGGAGAAACCAAACATTATGTAAAACAAATCTTGGGCATGATTGCCTTAGAACAAGACGGGGAGCTACAATTTTCAGAAGCCTTAGCAACCCAAGACATACATATTCCTGCCCCCATTGACTTAAATCAAATGGAAAAAGTTTCGGGCTTAGCCAAATATGAAATCTTTCGTTTAAACCCCGCTTTTGATTATCAGCATTATATCCACCACGATGTTGTGGTTCACCTGCCCAAAGAAAATGCTGTTCGCCTTGAGCAGGCACTGCTCAACAACCCTAATATCTTCAAACCCAAATATATTACCATTAAAATTAAGTCAGGAGACTCGTTGTGGAAGCTAGCCAAAAGATACCACACCAGCATCAAACAGCTTCAACAGCTCAACCCTAAACTTAAAGGTGTACTGTCTATAGGTAAATCAATGACAGTGCCTGCATCTGGAAATATTTTTGCATCATCAAGCAAAGCCAACCCGCTGCTCGCCAAAGGTAGACGTATTCGTTACAAGGTTCGCAGTGGTGACTCGCTATGGACCATTGCCAAAAAGTTTGGCACATCCACCCGTGCTATCACCCGCATCAACCAAATGTCTGCCAACCAATTGTTACGCCCTGGAGATAGATTATGGATTGTCGCTCGATATCGACCAAGTTAATTATCATTGTTGTTTTGTTTGCTTTCACAGCGTGTAGCAACGAAAAAACAACAAATACTTCACAAACTACACCGACTGAGGCTGAACCAACAAGTTATCAGCCTGCACATGGTGGCCGCCTTATTGATGCTAGCATTGGCGATGCGACTAATCTTATTCCTATGATAGCCAGTGATGCCTCCAGCCATGACATTGCAGGTCAGTTGTATTTGCCGCTGCTTAAATACGATAAAAATCTTAATCTTGTTGGTCAGCTTGCGGAATCATGGGAAATTTCAGAAGATAAGCTCAGTATTATTTTCAAGCTTAAGCCCAATCTCAAATGGAGTGATGGTGAACCGCTCACCAGTGATGATTTGGTCTTCACACTTCAACTGATTCAAGATGATAAAACACAAAGCCCGTACAAATCAGACTATATGAAAGTAATATCTGCCAAAGCCATCGATCAACGTACATTTGAAGTCCGTTACAAAGAAATATTTTCCCCCGCACTTGCCACTTGGGCTTCATTGGCCATTTTGCCCAAACATGTATTTAAAGATGTAAACATTATGGACACCGATTTATCGCGCCACCCCAAAGCCAGTATTGGCCCCTACTTTCTTAAAGATTGGCAAACCCAACAAAGTATTACCATGACTGCCAACCCTAACTATTTTGCTGGTGATGTATGGATTGATGAACGTATCACTCGCATTATCCCCGACCCTGCCACCCAATTCTTGGAGTTAAGCGCAGGTAAGATTGATATGGCAAACTTAACGCCTACCCAATACACAAGGCTATTTGATAACAACCAACGCCTAAAACATGAATACAACCGTTATAAATACCTTGGTTTTTCTTATACATACCTTGGTTTCAATCTCACCCGAAAACCATTTGACGATGTTCGCGTGCGCCAAGCTTTAGCCTATGCCATTGACCGCCAAGAATTGGTAGATGGTGTATTGCTTGGTTTGGGTGAAGTATTGGCAACGCCCTACAAACCAGGTACACGCTGGGTCAATCAAAGCATTAAACCACGCCCATTTTCATTGCAGCACGCACAAACCTTGCTCACAGAAGCAGGCTGGACAAAAAAAGAAGGCCAAGATTATGTCAGCAAAAATGGCAAGCCTTTGTCGTTCACCATTCTTACCAACAATGGCAACAAAAAACGCGCAGACACGGCAACCATTATCCAACAACGCCTAAAAAGCATTGGTATTCAGGTAAACATTCGTTTGGTGGAATGGTCAGCATTTATTGAAAACTTTATCAATAAACGCGATTTTGATGCGGTCATTCTTGGTTGGTCGCTCTCTCCAGACCCTGACCAGTTCAATATCTGGCACTCCAGCCAAACGGGAGAACGTCAATTTAACTTTTTAAGCTACAGCAACCCCAAAGTCGATGAAGCTTTGGAGCAAGCAAGATTAACCTTTGATTTGGATCAACAAAAACAATGGTATGACATCATGCAGCAAGAAATTCATAACGATGTGCCTGTTGTGTTCTTATATGCAGGTTATTCATTACCTGCCATCCACAAACGTATTCAAGGTATAGAGGTTGCCCCTGCTGGCATTGGACATAACAGTGAGTTTTGGTATATTCCTAAACTGCTACAAAAAACCAGCATCACCGCTGAGTGAGCTTAAACATGAGTCAAATATTCACAGTTACCGAGCTTACAGCACGCATCAAACAAGTCTTGGAGCAAGGTTTTTCTCGTGTTGAAGTCACAGGTGAAATTTCACGATTGACCCAACCTTCGTCAGGACATTTATACTTCACCATTAAAGACAGTCATGCCGCCATTTCCGCTGTGGTTTGGCGCACTGCCGCCGCCCGCTTAAAAACCCGCCCCAAAGAAGGTCAAGCCTATGTATTTACAGGGCATTTAAGCTTGTATGAACCCAGAGGAAGTTATCAGCTTGTTGTCACAGACATCACACCGGTGGGTGCTGGTCGTTTGGCAGAAGAATTTGAACGGCGCAAAACTTTGTTTGCAGAACGCGGTTGGTTTGACGCCAGTCATAAAAAAGACATTCCAGCATTTCCCAAACATATAGGCATTGTCACTTCGCAAACGGCTGCTGCCTTTGAAGATGTGAAAAAAGTGCTCCATACTCGACCTGCATGGCTAAACATCACCCTATCACCTGCCATTGTACAAGGAGAAAGCGCTCCGCAAAGTATTGCTCAAGCTATGCAAAGATTACATCACCTCGCGGACAAACCTGATGTCATACTGTTGGTGCGTGGTGGCGGTAGTATGGAAGATTTGTGGTGTTTTAACGATGAGCGTGTAGTACAAGCTGTTGTTGATGCCGACATCCCCATTATTTCAGGCATTGGACATGAAATTGATACCACACTTGCCGACCTTGCAGCCGATATTCGTGCGGCAACACCATCCAATGCCGCAGAATTGGTTTGCCCAGGCACGGAAACACTGCGTCCGCAAGTACAACGCGCACAACACCGATTGCGACAAGCCATCAACAGCTACAAAGACGGTAAACACTGGACGTTAGAGCGTTATACCAATCAATTACACAACTATTACCGTCAAGGTTTACAACAAAAACGCTATCAAATTCGCCAACTACACACACGACTGCACCAGCATGAGCCCAACCAAGCCCTGCGTAACCAAACCCAGCAGTTTTACAACCTTAAACAACGTTTATTTGCGGCTGCACAACGCATTCCACCTCAACTTCGGCAACATCTTGCAGAGCAACAGCATTTATTACGTTTAGCATACCAAAACACCGAACAAACACATCGACAACAATGGCAAAAACGACACGAACAGTTGCTTGCCATGAACCCCAAACATGTACTTAAACGCGGTTATGCCATCACCACGGACAAGCAAGGTCACATCATCACAGCAGCCAAAAAACTGCAAGCCGGTGAAAATATATCACTGCACTTCCATGATGGTGTTGTAACAAGTACAATCAACAAGGTCATAAGGACAACATGAATATTTTTATTTTCACACTTCTATTGATGTTTACTGCCCCAGCTTGGGCTACAACTTACCAAGCCAAGCAAGGCGATGTATTGCGGATCCCTGCTCCTATCCAAGGAAGTAACCTACACGTACAGGCTTTTAATAAGAGCTGGCCAATTTATCAAAAAAATGGGCAATATATTGCCTGGATTGGCATCCACCTCAACACCAAACCTTCAACCTATGATATCCAATGGACATCAGGCAACTCGGCTTCTGTTAACCAAGTTTTAGATAAAATAGAAGTACAAAAAGGTGAATTTAGAATTTCGCATATCACGGTCAAAAAAAAGATGTCTTCTTTTGATAAAAAAGCCATTCAACGCATACGTGCTGATCAAGCAGCCATTAAAAAGGCATATAAAACACCGGTAAACATTCACAACAGCTGGCCAGCCATGATTTGGCCTGTAGAAGGTATTATTTCTACGCCTTTTGCAGCCCAACGTTATGTCAACGGTCATGCCCGTTCACCACACTCAGGCTTGGATATTGCCGCTCCTTTAGGCACACCTGTCAAAGCACCACTGGCAGGTAAAGTATTACTTGTTTCCAACATGTTTTTAAATGGAACTTTAGTTGCTATTGGTCATGGTGATGGGCTAACAACAGTTTATGCTCACCTCAACAAAGCTTTGGTCAAGTCAGGCGACATCGTACAACAAGGTGATGTGTTTGCTAAAGTGGGTAGCACTGGACGCTCCACGGGGCCGCACCTACACTGGGGAGTACACTTTTCTGGGGCTAAAGTTAACCCCAAAAGCATGTTAACTTTAAATAACATTCTCCAACCATGAAACAATAGCGTTTTCCCATTAAGCCTTGATAGATAAATCAGCATGCGTTAAGCTACTGCTTACGAAGTAGATGATGAGGTATTGGGGAACTATGAGTAAAGCATTGAAATTTTTAGTAATTGATGATGATGATACCGTACAAAGCATTGTTGCTGCTTTCATCAACCGCTACTTGGAAGAAAAAAACTTAACGGGTACAATCAAACGTGTCACAGACCCTGTACAAGGATTATTTGTACTGAACACACATGGTAATGAGTATGATGCTATCCTCTTGGATGTTCGACTGCCCAAACTAACAGGTGATGAAATTTACAATAGTCTTATTTCATTAGAACAAGACTTTATCAATCGTATCATGTTTGTCACAGGTTATGCCAATGATTTAGTTGCCCGTTTTCCAGATTTAGAGCTGAACATTTTAAACAAACCTTTCCGCTACCAAGATTTATCAGCACGTATCGATGAGCTGCTTAAATTAGACTAAGTGCCACCTGTCACAAAAAAAAACTTACTCACCAGTGCTGCTGAGCTCAAGTTCTTTATTGTTCTCGCTATAATCGCAACAATAGTTGTATGCGCAACAGTTGTTTGGACTATTTTTTTCTCAAAACCCATAAAAAACAGCTCATCCATTACACTTAACCAAAGCGTGTCCATCACTGAAAAGCCAAAAGGTTTACAACAGTCTCCCAAGCATATATTACGCACAAAAAACACAGAAGTTTCACACAGCAACAAAGCAATAATATCCAGTAACAACAAGATTATTATCGGTAAAGGTAAGTTTTATGTGCAAGTAGGTGCCTTTAAAGAAGTGGTGCGAGCCAGAACAACCTATGAAAAAATGCGAAAAACATATAAACGTGCGCAAATTATGCCTAAATCAGGTTTTTATGCCATATGGGTTGGCCCTGTTCGCAACAAACGAGAAGCTAAAATTCTACAAAAACAAATTTTAAAACACTATAAAATCAAAGGTTTCATCACTTCTGAAAAGTGAAAAAAAAGATGCCACCTGAGCTGGACTGATTCGCAACGCGACAATACTTCGCTGCCGCTGCTTCCTTCCGGACCTGACGGGGTTCACAAAGATTATCCGTGCGAGGCCCAACCCAGATGACAACTGGTGTCATTGCCTGCAATAGTTACCGCTAGCAATGAAAACTGGTTTATCATTCATCTAAAAACAATACACTAATCTATGGCGGAGAGAGAGGGATTCGAACCCTCGGTACATTGCTGTACACACGCTTTCCAAGCGTGCTCATTCGGCCACTCTGACATCTCTCCATCAGTGTATCATTATATCTTTGCGGCACTGTAGCGTCTCTTAGCGTAGTATCAAGTTTTCAGATAAAACCGCGATAGCGTTAAGGGCTTTACTTTACTTACCAGTATTGCGTAGACTGCTCACTAGATATTTGGAGAACACCCACCATGCAAACAGCTGATGCTAAAAACATTCCCTTTGCCTCCCTTTCAACATTTTTACCCAAAGAAACGGTTCAAATGTTACGAACGCATACTGGCAACTTACCGCAAGACCTCGCCTTTGAAGAAAAAATGACCATTTTATTCAGTGACATGCGTGGTTTCACTGCTTTAAGTGAGCAATATGAACCTCGCGATGTTTATCAAACAATTAATGCCAGCCTCGCTCTACAAACTAAAATTATTCATGAGTTTGGTGGTAGTATTAATAAGTTCTTAGGTGATGGTGTGCTGGCTTGTTTCTCTGGTGAGAATCGAAGTAACCGCGCTTTTAAGTGTGTACAAAAACTATTATTTGCCTTAGAAGAATTGGATAAAAACCCTGATTATTTACCATGTCATGTCGGCTTTGGTTTAAATGATGGTCTCGTCTTGTTTGGTTTAATGGGTGATGATACAAGGCGCGAATTTACTGTGATTGGTGACACAGTGAATACCGCCGCTCGTTTATGTGGTATCGCAGAGCCATTTAAAGCTCTGATGACAGAAAATTTTGTTGACAACATCACCGATGATGGTGTCAAAAAAGAATATGCCTTTGTCGAAAAAGCTCTTTTTAAAGGTAAACGGGATGCGATTCGTGTATATGCCATCTGCGTTTAATAACTATGCATAAAAGCTTGTTATTTTACTTGCAGGTTTTGACACGCAGCTATCAACACTTCTTACACACACAAAGCACACAGTTTTCAGCATCCTTAAGTTACTCAACCCTTCTGGCAATTGTCCCTCTAACAGTATTCCTAGTTTACCTTTCTTTACAAATAGAAATGTTCTCAGACTTGTTTGCACAAGCCAAAGCGCAAATTTTAACCCAACTATTACCCACAAGCCGAGTATCAATTGAAACATATTTAACACAGGCATCACAAAATATCACATCTTTTTCATACCTTTCCCTATGTATCATTTTCCTATCTGTTTTATGGTTATCGCTAGGTATAGAAAAAGCCTTTAACCATATTTGGCAAGTAAAAACACCCCGCCACCTACTGCTTCGCCTACCCGCGCATATCACTCTTTGGCTTTTTGCACCTTTCTTTATCATGATGTCTATCATGATTAGCACTTGGCTTACATCACTACCCTACCTCAGCAGCTTCCACCATCAGGTTCCAATATTTTCCTATATCATGCCTTGGGCAACCGCATCCTTTGCCTTATTTTTATTGTATTTCTTTGTACCAAACACCCAAGTACACGCAAAATATGCTTTTATTTCAGCCATGTTCATTGCTGCACTCTTCGAGCTGAGCAAATGGTTGTTTGCCTTATATATCACCAAGGTAGCCATGTATGAGAAAATATATGGTGCGCTAGCAGCCCTACCCATTTTTATGCTTTGGTTATATATTTTATGGCTTATCGTGCTCTGGGGCGTCTCATTAAATATTACACTTCAAACAAGATATCAATCCCAACGAGGACATACTGAATAATCTTCGCTATGATGCGAAGCATGGCACAACAACATCATTTTTTCGCAATCATATTACCAGGTCTTGAACGCATCGCTGCACGCGAACTTAAAGACCTCTCCGCACACAATATTAACATTGAATACGGCGGCATTAGCTTTACAGGAACCATGCAACTACTGCATCGTATTAACATCAGAAGTCGTGTTATCACACGTGTTTTGATGCGCCTACGCACCTTTCGCAGTATGACATTAGAAGGGTTAAAGTATGACCTTGAAAAAGTAGCTTGGCATTTGTTTTTAGATGAACAGAGTCAACTTGAAGTTGAAGTTCATACCCACCGCTCGCGTCTTAACCATTCCGATGAAATTGCGGACTTTGCCAAACAAACCATTCACCGATTGATGCCTAAAATAGGGTCAAACAACGCTGACACAAACAAAAAACACAGCCAAACACTGCATATCCGTCTTGATAACAACCGTGGAACATTAAGCTTAGACACATCGGGTGAACGCCTTGACCGCCGTGGTTACCGCTTAGAATCGGGTAAAGCACCGATTCGCGAAACACTTGCAGCAGCTATTTTGCAATGGGCGCAATGGCAACCAGAGCAAACATTGCTTACACCCATGTGTGGCTCAGGAACCTTTGCCATTGAAGCAGCAATGATTGCCACGCAACGCGCACCCAACCTCAACCACGATTTCTCATGTCTACACTGGCCCTCATTTAAAGAAAAAGATTTTTCTAAGGTCGCCGAACGATGCCAACAGATGGTAAAAGATATACAGCCCCATATTTTTGCTTCTGATATCAATGAAAGTGCCATCAATATTACAATGAACAATGCTAAACGCATGCAACTTGATGGACTTATCACAACCAGCATAATGGATATCCATCAGCTACAAAAACCAGAAACAAGCAACGGTGGTTTACTACCACTCAACCCTCCCTACGGCATGCGCATCGGCGAACAGCAAAAAACCTTATCGCTTTGGCATGATATTGGGCTACGCATACGCGAACAATTTGTAGAAGATGAAACATGGAAAACTGTGATTGTATGCCCTGACATCACACATGAAAAAGCTCTGAACCTTAAAATAAAACGACGCTTGCAGGTCATGCATGGCGGCAATAAAGTCACTATACTTCAAGCTTAATAAGCTGTTCGAGAGGGTATATGCAATATAAAACATCATTTTCGCATTCACCTTGGCTGGTGCTTATTGCACCCCTACTTGCTTTTCCTTTGATGATTAACATCAGGGTATTCCCCTTTGTTGCACCCAATGAAGAACCCAAATGGGCGGTATTAACCCTTTGTTTTCTCTGGATGGGTATTGCAGCAGCTTGGTTGTGGTTCAAACGTCCCTCACCACTGCTTATTCCCAAACCTACGCTTCCTAGCTTGGCACTACTTTTATACACCCTGATTCTTGCTGTTGGTATTTTTATCGGTCCGAACATGACAGAAGGTATGATTCGCTTTGCCTTTTGGTTTTTTTGTATCAGCATTTTACTGCTTAGCATATGGGCAACACGCCACGAACCGCAATGGATGAACCGATTGGTCTGGAGCTTATCCATAGGCTCATTCATTTTTTCAATCCGCTATTGGGAAAGTTATTTCTTAGACTATGGTAAACCCAATTATAATATTCATGTATTATTCTCACCGATTGGGCATGTGAATTTCACGGGTGATGTTCTCATCATCTTGCTGCCCATGTTAATCTGGGTACTTGCAACCCATAACAACGTTATTTTACGTGTGCTCAACTGGTTTTCAGTAACAACACTTGCAACCATTCTATTGGTTGCAAGTTCCCGTGGTGCATTGGGTGGGTTGTTTGTTGCTGTTATGATTATCTTTTTGATATTCATCAAACATTACAAGCACCTTTTGCTATGCAAAAAAGACTATGTGTTACCAAGCTTACTTATTGGCAGCACTTTTATCGCATCATTATTGATTTACAATGCACTACCCTACCATTACAGGGACTTAGCCCGTGTTTCAGCCTCTGCAGGACAAGTCGCGACCGAAGATGGGAAAATTGTTCTTACAGCTCAGGTGTTGCAACCACCTATGGTTGATATGTGGGTAGCTCTATCCCCTCTTTTGGGTGCACGAACATCTATTTTTGCGGCAACAACAGCCATGACACTGGACACCCCAGTTTTAGGTCAAGGTACCGGCAATTTTGCGTGGGTCTACCCCAACTATAGCAACCGCTACCCTGATTTTAGGGACTCATTAAGTAGTGCACGCACTTTTACGACCAACCCACATAATGTCATACTGCAAATTGCTTCACAAAATGGTATACCTGCCATGCTTCTTTTTATGAGCTTATTATTATATTTTTGGTTTCGCTTGCTCAAATCATCTTGGCAGCAGTGGAATCCACAATACATTACAGGGTTAGCAGCTGTCTCAGCCGTACTTTTTGATGCCATGTTTAATCATGTCTTTTTCAATCCTGCCAGCATGTTTGTTTTTGCCCTGCTTGCTGGTACTTGGTTGGGTTTATTACCTGCACAACATCAAAACACATTTCAAATAAAACCTAAGGTATTAAGTATTTTCAGTATCATGACAATTATTTTGCTTTGCATATGGCCAACACGTTGGCTTGTGTCGGAATGGTATGTTGGTCAAGCCATGGCACATGTGCGACAACCAGCACAAGAAATGCAATTTTATCAAAAAGCTTATGTTTGGGACAATGAGAACTTCCGTGCCGTATTTGGCATGGGGCAAGTTGCATATAAACAAAAAAACTATGCACAAAGCGCCAGATATTTTGAAGCGTTCCAAACATTTTATCCCTACAATCCGCCCGCACTGAACATGTTGGGTGCAGCATACATGAGCATGGGTCAATTTGAAAAGGCAGAAGTGGTATTTGAACAAGCCTTAAAAGTCTACCCAGGATTTAAGATGGTTGAACAAAATTTACAGCGTGTGCGAATGATTTTACTGCAACGCAAACGTCAAAAGAACACAGTTCAACCTTAGAAACTAGACAAACGCATGAAGCTGTGTAATTTACTCAAATACAACTATGTTATTATTCACTTAGCAAGACCAACAAGGGGAGCACTATGAAGCAATATATTGGTATCACTATACTCGCAATGTTCATTTTATCTGGTTGCCAAAGCATCAGTGATGAAGAGCTTGAAGCACTTCATGCTCGTGCTGCAAAAGCAGAGCAACTGCAAGCTGAAAACGAAAAACTCAAACAATCCAAAGCATCGTTACAACAGTCTGTTGCCGAGTTAAACAAACAACTTGAACAGGAAGTAACCGCCAAACAAGTATTGATTGAACAAAATGAACAAACAGGTGTCATCAAAGTTACCTTACAACAAGATATCCTATTTTCGAGCGGTTCATTTAAAATTGACCAAGCAGGTGCTGCAGATATTTTGAAAAAAGTCATTGAAAGTATTGATAACAATGATGGAAAAGTCATGTTACGCATTGTTGGGCATACAGATAACCTTCCTGTGGCAAAAAAATGGCGCAATCAATTCTCAGACAACTGGGACTTATCAGCTAGACGTGCTGGTGAAGTTGCTCGCTACCTTACTTGGGGCTTAGGTTTTCCTAGAGAAAATATCACCGTGGCAGGCAGGGCAGATGTTGAACCTGTTGCCAGCAATGATACGCCTGAAGGCAGAGCTAAAAACCGAAGAATTGAACTGTTTATCGAAAAATAATATTGATGACTAAAGTTGACCCAACTGCAATTGGGGTGCCGCCTTTTACCATAAAGGTGGCATCCTTTTTTTTATTTTTCGGCTTATTATTTTTCCCTTTTGCCATCGCTGCTAGCAATTTCTTCTTCGCATGTTTATTGATTACAGCGCTTTTTTATAGAAATATACTCAAACAAGGCTGGCAATTATGCTGGCAGGAATACAAACCCTTAACTATTGCTATTTTATTATTTATTGGCATCACATGCATAGGTACACTATGGAGTGATTTCAATGCTCTAGCTGTGCATAAAATTGGTAAACAGATCAATTGGTTGTTTGTGTTTGTGATTACGGGTCTTGTTTGTTTAAATCCTTCATTACGGGTTCAAGCATTTATTACCATATCGATTGCTTTAACTTTACACCTTATCATTTGTACACTGCAATACTTCGGTATGATTACCATCAATGGTCTAGGCAGCAATGCAGGTGATGCTGCAGGTTTTTTTGGACACTTATCCCTAGGTTTTATTTATGGTATTTGGTCGGGGGCTTTATTGGTCGCAGCAACATCCATGCGCAGACCTTGGCAAATCCTTTGTTATACCTTAGCTACATATGCTGTAATCACAGTATACTTGGCTCAAGGTAGAAGTGGTTATATTACGACCTTTGCCTGTTTAGCGTTGGTCATATTTAAAGTGTTTTTTCCACAAAACTTAAAACCAAAACTCATTATTTTATCAATACTCATTCTAGGTTTAGGGCTTTTTGCTTCCAACTATCAACCTACCCAAGAAAAAATTCAGCGTACCGTTACAGGTGTAAGTTCGTTCTTTGATGGTCATTGGGAAAACGTCGATATGCGCATTAAAATATGGCTGGTAAGCATTCAAATTTGGCAAGACAACCCTTTCTTTGGTGTAGGTACCGCAGGTTATCCCGATGCTGCTAAACAAGCTTTTATTGATCATGACTTATCCTACTTACATCTGACACCAAACGAGAAAAAGGTTTTTTATGGTCACCCACACAATGAATTCCTTTTTGCCTTATCTCGCTGGGGACCTATTGGGTTATTGATTTTAATCTACTTATGCTGGCAATGGGTACGAACAGGCTGGGTTAAAGATTGGCAACACGATACCATGAACGCTTACTTACTTACGGCAAGTGGTATCAGTGTTATTTTGCATGGTCTCACCGAACCAAGCTTAAATACACACTATGAAACTGTGTTTGCCATTCTGGTACTTGGTTTTGGGCTCAGTTCTTCTAAACAAGACCCATGAACATCCTTATTGTTCGCAATGATAAACTTGGTGATTTTATCACTGCCCTACCCGCTTGTTATATTCTCAAACAACATATGCCCGATTGCCATATCACGGTATTAATTTCACCCATCAATCAAAGTATTGCTGAGGCATGCAGTTTTATTGATAATGTATTGCTTGATACAGGCCAAAGCACCACGGCACTTGCCAAAGAACTACAACAAGGTGATTTTGATATTTCTTTCACCTTATTTTCGAACACACGTGTTGCCATAGCCCAATGGCTTGCTCGTATTCCCAAACGTATTGCGCCTGCTACTAAAGTCGCCCAAGTATTTTATAACCAACGTATCATGCAGCGACGTTCTCAAGTTAAAATGCCTGAATTTGCTTATAATATACAATTAATTCAGGCGGCATGTCCAGACATCAGCACCCAATACCCGCAACCTTTGCTGCAGTTTTCTCACCAAGACATACAAACAACCTATCAAACATTTTGTAAAAACTTAAGGGTACAACACCCCGTCATTGCTTTTCACCCAGGGTTTGGTGGTTCATCCGATGCCAATTGGAATATTGAAGAATACATTACGCTTGCTGAATCTATACAAAATTTACCAAATATTGACATCATTTTTACTTTTGGACCTGGTGATGAAGCGTTTCACCAAGCATTTATGGCAAAAAAGGGAGACCTCGCAGCCAAGACCTATACTTCACAAGGCAGCGTTGCTGACTTTTCCAAACTGATTGCATCATTTAAGCTTTTTATCAGCACTTCCACTGGTACATTTCATTTGGCTTCTGCTGTGGGTACACCCACCATGACCTTTTTTGCAGACTCATTATTCGCCTCAGATAAACGCTGGCAGGGTATTGGTGACAAAACTTTACAACACAATTATATGATTCCCCAAGATCCGCAAGAGCGTCAGAAACTCTTTGAAACTGTCCAAAAGGACCTACAACAACTTATTTCCTAGGATGATTTTTCTCATAAAGTTTGAGGTATTTCACTGTTGTACCTAAGCCGTGAAAAAAGGCAATGGTAAAACCTTCAAAACCACAAAAGATACCTTTGCGAAAGAAATAACTTTTAATAAATGCAAACACGCCACGACCTAAACCTGCAAAAATGGAAACATCCTTTTTACCTTGCATATCTTTGGCATAAATCTCCGAATAACTCTGAATTTTTACCAAAAAATCAGCCACACTATCAAAAGAATAATGCTCAATAGGAGCCTGTAATTTTTCCACTTTTAAACCTTTGGTTTGCACTGTCTCATGCACGGGTGCATCAGAAAAGTTGGCTTGACCGCGATGGTATAAACGCACAATATATTCAGGGTACCAACCGCAACATTTGATATGTTTTCCCCGATAATAATTATCCCGCTGCACCTGATAACATACCCCAGCATCCAAGGTTTTATTGCTTAATTCTGCTGCCAGATCTGAGCTAACCACTTCATCAGCATCAAGCGAAAACACCCAATCATGTGTCGCTAGCGTTGCGGCATGTGCTTTGGTTTTACCAAAGCCAAAAAATGCACCTTCAAACACTTTTACATTGTCAAAACCTTTTGCAATTTCCAATGTATTATCTGTGGAACCATTATCATAAATCACCACTTCATCAAATGCGCTCAAAGAGGTAAGGCATTGCGTAAGTTTACGTTCTGCATTTTTGGTAATCATTACCACTGAAATATCAACCATTTACAACCTCCTTAAGTCTGTTTACCAAAGTTTCAATATGCGCCTGCACAGCAAACTTTTCCTGCACCTTGATAAAAGCCTTATCTGCATATGTTTTGGCTTGTTCAGGGTTTAAGTAGAGTGTTTCTAAGGCTTCGAACAAACTTTGGCTATCACATGATTCAAACAACAGTCCTGTTTGTTTATCTTCAATGATTTCAGGCACCCCACCTCGATTGCTACCAATCACAGGCGTACCCACGCTCATGGCTTCAATCAATACCAAACCAAAGGTCTCTTCAATGGTTGCCAAGACCAATACATCACATGCCTGCATCAAACATCTTGGCTCATCCACAAAGCCAAGGAATAACATTTCATCTTGTAAACCTTGTGTTTTAACCCGTTCTTTCAATCCCTGTAAATAACTTTCCTGCATGGGATGCCCCACCACCAATACTTTAAAAGGTAAACCCTTAGTTTTTGCTATGCCTAACGCTTCTAGGAGTAAATCATGTCCTTTGTCCGCATCAATACGCCCTACCAAAGCAATCAAAAAATTTTTGTTTTCAGCATCATACAAAGCTCTTATTTGTGATACTTCTTCATCGCTAAATGGTGAAACACTATCAATACCCAAATAATTCACGGATATCTCAGGACGTACATCATCAGGAATAAAACGTTTTAAATCCAATGCCATGGTTTGGGTAATCGCCATGATATGATCAATATGTTGATATAAAAACCTGTGCAGAACACCATCTTTCATCGCAGGAAACTTCATATGCCGTGTAATCACCAATTTTGGTTTTCGTTTTGAAAAAAGCTTTGCCAACACAGCCAATGTTAAATCTTTATTCCAGTGCAAATGAATGATATCAATACCATTCATATCAATGATACTTGCAAGTTTCTTTGCCGCCAAACAAGGGAAATAGTGAACTTTCTTAACAAGTTCTATGGTATCGCAATGTATCAGTGGTTTTAATTTGGAATTCGGTGCAATCACACTCAATACCTGCATATGAGGCATCAAAGCATTACAAACATCCGCAAAATAAAGCTCTAAACCACCCTTATTGGGTGACAAACACAGTTCTAAAATTTTCATCTTAATAAACGCAGCAAAGCATAAAAGAAAATAAAAGGGTCAAGGAGATAGTCCCAGAGATTCACAGATTGTAAAAGCCCAACATTCCATGCCAATACAGCCAATAATAAAGTCGTCGCAAACACATAATACTGGCGTAAAAACAGCAATAAACTCAAACCTAGTACCATGCCAAGCATATAAACATTGGCATATCCCCAAACATAAGGGTCTAATTGTCCAACACCTAAAGCCAATGGATAAAATACCACACCAAACCCAACTACAGACCACAACATCAGCTTTCTTTCTTTCGTTGCAATCAACTTCTTGTCAAACAGTTTCACATACACGGCTGCAACAAGCAGAACTGTTGTGGTTAAGCTTAAATCGCCAGTTAAACCACGTAACCACCACACAGGGCTATACACAAAAGGATAAACTACAAAAGGTGAAATGATAAATAATGTAGCAACGTTAACTTTAATGCTGGCATCAAGACGCACCAGCCTCACCCATGCTAGGCTCAACCAGTAGAAAAACAGCGTAAGCCCTAATGTCATTGCACGCCTACCTGCTGTACGTCCATCTGTTGCATAACCTGATTTAACCATGCCCGATTAAATTGAACATGTTTAATGTTTTTTCGGTTTGCCGTGTAAAGCAAGTTCCACACACCATCTTTACCTTGTACAATCGCGGGGTATGAAAATGCTTGATGGTTTTTGCCTTGTTCAAACTGATAAACCACTTGCCAAGGTTTCTCCAAGTCGTGAGAAACAGCCAGCGTTAAGTCTTGTCTATGTTTCGGATTATGATTGCCCACCCAAATCCATAAATTTCCATCAACTTTCTCAACAATTTGTGCTGAATTGGGGTTGGGAAGGTCGGTTAATGTAAAATCTGACCAAGTTTTGCCTTCATTTTTACTTTTTAAACGAATCACTTTCCAGTCTTGGGTATGCGAACCTGCCCGCATAAACGCATAAACTTGTCTGTTTTTGCCTTGTACCAATGATGGTTGTATTCCGCCCCCATTGCCATACATTCGTACCTTTTCCATCACTTCACCCTGAGGTGAAACGCGTAACAACTCAGGGAGCTGTGCGGCAAACTCATGGTAGACGGGTAACAACATGCTACCATCTTGCATCGCATACATGGTATTACGAACCAGCGTACTCACATTGATAAATGGCGAAGTAATGAGTTTTTTTGGAGTATTCCAATGTTTGCCTAAGTCATCTGAAAACATCACATTTAAACTACTGCCCGCCCAACCACCATACGATACGGAGACAACATAAAGCCACATGCGCTGATGTTGGTCGATAAAAACCAAAGGATTGCCCAATTTACCAATATAACGTCCTACAGATGCTGCCAATGTTGGTACATCCAAGATTGCAGTAGGCGTTGTCCATACTTGTTGTGTTTGTTTAAAAAAGCTTTGAAAGATACGTACATCTTTTGCACCTTCTCTTGAACCACCAAACCAAAAAGCAACCAAATCACCCGATGGTAATACGGCTGTACTCACACTATGTGTAGAACCTTGTCCTGCATTGGGTATAAGCTGTTCACGATATAAGGGCGTGCTGCTTGTATCTTTAAATATGGGTGACCAAGCAATGCTCGACCACGGCTTTTGCGCTTGCACATGTTGCCAAGCCCCAAATGCGGCAACAAGCCAAAACGTAACAAAAACATATTTTGCCACGTTTGCTAAGCTAGAATTACAAGTCATGCACAGTGATTTTTAAGTATTTTGAAAGTAATAAATAGCATAAAAGATAGATAAACCCACAACCGTTCCAAACCAATGTTTGGGTTCTTTATGCCCAAGCATTAAAGCAAAAGAATACGCTTTTTTTGCTCTATCTTTCCATGGTGTTAAACGTGGGATAAACAAGGGTACATGTTTCGACCATTCAGCATACGACGCTCCAAACAAATCCACCATCCGCTCAGCTTCAATCTTAATCACAACAATATAAATCCAAACAAACAAAACCGCAGCTACCAAAGCAGGAACCAGCTGGTTTGCCATCACACAAAAACCAATAAACATGGTTGTATTAAATACATATAAAGGGTTTCGCGTAAAAGCATAAGGTCCCGTTGTCGCCAAAGCGGCATCTTTATCGATATAACCCAGCGCCCAAGTGCGACCCATTTCACCAAGAATCACAATAATCGAACCAAGGCATAACGATTCTAGCGTTGGCTGGGCAAAGAAGATAATGATAAGTGCTGCAATGCCCGTGAGGCGAGGTCTATGGTGATAAAAGAAATCATCATAAGGGTTCAAAGGTTTGTTTTTGTTTTCAGTCATGTTTTTGAATACTCCGTTAGGCGCACAACAATACGTCCAATCTTAATTTTTGCAGTAATTTTTAATGGAATGCGCCGCGCATCATTGGTCAGCCAAATTTTAATCACACCCACGCTGGTAAACACACCTTCTGTCTTCAACTCTGGCTGAATCACCAAACAATCAATACGTTTACCATCCAAACCTGTAATCTTCTGGTGTTTCAATAGCTTCACAATCACATCGTATTTCTTCTCAGAATCAAATACGGGAATAGAAATCGGCTTATCTTTGGTGGGCGGATGAAGGCGGGTTAAATAAAATGCATCCAACACACTCAGGTGCCCTGCTTTTACATCAAATGTTAAGTTTTTCTCATTGTTCTGGTATTGAACTTTATTTTCGCGCCATAAATATTCGATGCGCTTTTTGGTATGATTACCTTTTTCAAGTTGGTCTGTCCAAAATAAGCTGCTTTGCATCTTATCACCCAAACAAATACCTTCGGACACCAAGGTATCCCGTACTTTTTTAAACATATCAAAAAAGCCATTGGTTCGCGCAAAATTATGTACTTGGTAGCCATTATCTCCGTGCTGCGTTATTTTAACCTCCGCAGTACCTGCATTGATAAACTCCCAACCCACATCATATTTATAATGTTCACCGACAAAAGGAAAACAGTCAGAAGTCGCTGCCCATGTTGGCGTGGAAAACAAAAAAACAATCACAAATGCACAGTACCGACTTAATTTAGACATAAAACACACTCTTACCCTTCTATCAATCTATGCTCAATATTTGTAATACATTGTACAATTGCCTTGGCTTGAATCATGTCCATGCAAATAAAATTATCACAAGTCTTTTGAATACATGGACCACAGTCAGGGTTGGATTCTACATGAAAATCAAGCTTACCATGGGGCGCATTCCGTTCACGTGGTGTCGGCCCCCAAAAACTAATGGTTGGTGTATTTAAAGCTGCTGCTAGGTGTAAAATGCCTGTGTCTGCGGCAATCACAGCAAAACTTTGCTTAAAAAACACACATAATTCAGGTATAGTCAGTCGTTTGGTTAATACATAACCTAGACCTGATGCATTCAGTTGTTTGGCTTTGGCTTCTTCTTTGGCATTTCCCCAACAAAAAACAATTGCATAACCCTTTTCCTTCAAAGCTTGCCCAACTTGCAGCCAAGTTTGGTCTGGCAATTCTTTGGTCGCAAAAGAGCCACCCAAATTAAACACCACCCAAGGTTTCAAATCATCCAATTCAACAGGAAGTTTTGCCTCAAATGACTTATGAATCCGTGGCGGCTGATAAACAATAGGTTTATCCATCTCTTCATCGGACAACCACGGTGACTGCGCCACCCTTCTCACCTGCTGCACGATATTGATTTCATCAGGGTGTGCGGGTGCGGATGTTTCAAACCATGATGCAGGTTTTTCTCGAATCACTTGAGGGTCAAACCCATACACCTTAGAACAAATCAACCGCGCTAAAACAGATGATTTGATTAAACCTTGAAAATCCAAAGCCAAATCAAACTTTTCAGCTCGCAGTTGCTTTACTACACGGCGAACCTCATGCAATGGGTGTCCACCTTTGAGTGCAATCTGATGTACTTTGACTTCAGGCGGCAACACCTCTGTGACAAAAGCAAAGCGGCGATCCACCAGCCAATGCACCTCATCCACTTCAGGACGATTTAACACATCATCCAAGGCAGGAAGCGCATGAATAATGTCCCCAAATGCTGATAATTTTACGATTAAAACTTTCATCTAGCCTTGCACTTGAATAAACCCACCACGAACAAAGCAAAGCTCACCAAGATTTGCCACGACCAAGCTTGCCTTGACCAAATTTGAGTAATACACCCACCAGAAGCCGTATTTACTGATGTATTTGAAGCAGAATTGGACGATGAGTTTACACCCGAAACTGCTGGTACATAATCCACCTTATCCACATAACTATACAATGGTTGCTGATAAACATATATGCCAGACCAAGCGTCCACAGTTTTCGCAGCCCATAAATTGGTAAAGATTCGCATCGTAGATGTTGGCAAAGCCACATTTTTTACTTCATGTTTCACCACCCCATCCACCGACCAAGTAATATGTGTAGCATCCCATGTGATGCTGTAGTTGTGCATAGCCAGCGAAGCATCAAAACCCAAAGGTATCAAGGCTTCGTGCCCACCCACACCCGATACAAAATAATTAAACTGAACTTGGGTTGTATCCTTACCTAAAAACTCAATATCAATTTCATCATGGGGCTGATTATCACTTGCGCCTGTATATAAAAACAATCCCGTAACCACACCCGATGCCTTGGCAACTTTTGCCCGAAATGTTATTTGTCCAGCAGGCAGTAAAACTTGGCTACTATACTCCCCAGCCGCATACGCAGCACCCGAACATAAGGCTGCATTGTTCACACAAGGCATGTTATTCAACGTGAGTCGTAATGTATTAGCATAAATATCAACATGATCAGCCCGCCAGCCCACAGCAAACATTCCCCCATTGCTCCAACCATCAGAAATACGCCAAGTATAAGGGTCAATGCTATTCATTGTATCATGAATAGGCGCAGGTGCTGCCTGAACCTGTCCAAACCAAGAGAAAAATAACAGATATAAAAGAATACATGCTCGCATTGTGCAAAGATTAAACATCCCACTTAAAATAACCATGATTTTTTAATATGTACCCATGCCTTGAATAGGTTATGCTTCTGCCCTTATATACATTGAATCAAAGTTAAAGAGGCGAAATCATGGCTGGATGCGGAACAAAAAAAGTAGATGAAAGTGCAAAAAAGGCGATTCCCGGCATCAAAAGTATTATTGCTGTGGCATCAGGAAAAGGTGGCGTTGGTAAATCAACCACTGCGGTAAACTTAGCTGTAGCAATTGCACAAGAAGGTAAAAAAGTTGGTCTTTTGGATGCGGACATTTACGGTCCCTCCATGCCTAATATGCTTGGGCTTAAAGGACAAAAACCTATGGTGGATACGGGCGGACAAGTCATATTCCCGCTTGAAAACTATGGCGTAAAAATGATGTCCATTGGTTTATTGGTGCCTGATGAACAAGCCATGATTTGGCGTGGTCCTATGGTTGCTAGTGCACTGGGGCAGTTGCTTAATGGCGTGGCTTGGGGCGAGCTTGATGTCTTGATTATCGACATGCCTCCTGGCACAGGTGATGCACAACTTACATTATCACAAACCGTGCCCGTCACAGGCGCGGTGGTTGTCACCACCCCGCAAGATATTGCTTTGATTGATTGCGAGAAAGGCATTCGTATGTTTGATAAAGTGCATATCCCAACGCTGGGTATTGTGGAAAACATGAGTGTATTTGTATGCCCACATTGCAATGAAGAATCCCACATCTTCGCCCAAGGTGGTGCCGAGCGATTAAGCAAAGAATTTAAGACTGACATCATTGCACAAGTCCCACTGAATATAGCAATTCGCGAAAATGGTGATGCAGGCACACCCATCGTTGCTGCAAACCCTGAATCCAAAGAAGCTGAAATTTACAAAAACATGGCAAAAACTGTGATGGATAAAGTGGAGACGCTGAACAAACGTAAAATCACCATCCCTGTGATGTCGGCCTAAGCATGAAAGATCCTTGTTACATGTTTAACAAGGACAATCATGCTGTGGAAATCGGGAACAGTATACGCATTAACCCTCACGCTACTTGTTCACGTTTATACATTCGGTAGTCCTGAATTCATGGTCTATTCAGAACATGTCTGACAATATTTTTACTAGCAAAAAACAAAATAAAAGTGTATATTATTCTGATGCAGTACTGAATGTGTAATAGGAGGTATGTTATGTATGTCAGAAACCTTAAAAGTGGCGACTTGGCACAAATAGATAAACTTGCGGAATTAACCGATCCAACTGCAAAGTCCGTGACATTGCACTATTTTTCAGGGGAAGAAGTTGGTGAACCTGAACTTGTTGAAAAAAACGAGTTGGTTTTTCCATCGGGTGAAAAACTTCCTAAATGTTGGTTAGACCCACACTATCGCATCAGTTTTTAGCTTTGATGTTTAAACATCAAAGCTAAAAACATAGCTGCTTTAGGCTTATCGTCATATATTTGTTTTGGTGCCCAGCCACACACACGAAACGTTGTCTGCAACTTGCCTTTTTTTGACAAATTAGTGTAGTACAAAACTCCTATGTGTTAATTTTGTTCAATCAAATTAGAATAGGCTTTCTCACAACTAGGTAGGTATATGTTTGAACTAAAAACCATCAGTCTTTTTTTTATTACAGCCATCGCAGAAATAGTTGGCTGTTATTTACCTTACCTATGGCTCAAACATGAAAAAAGTATTTTTTTGCTCATTCCTGCAGCTATAAGTCTCTCATTATTTGTATGGTTATTATCTTTACACCCCACAGCTAGTGGTCGTATTTATGCAGCATATGGTGGCATGTACGTTTTTGTGGCAATCTTATGGTTATGGTTAATCGATGATGTTAAACCAACAACTTGGGATATTATAGGCTCTATCGTCGCATTAATAGGTATGGCAATTATTATGTTTACTCCAAAAAATATATGAACGCACTATCATGAAATTGACTGGGTGATTTAAATGGATGACACAACAACGCTATTTTTAGGACTATTCTTCGGCAGCATTGGTTTTGGTTTTTCTCTTTATGGGAAAAAGCAGCATAAAATCATACCCTTATTGACGGGTCTCACCTTGATGGTATTCCCTTATTTTGTGCCTAACCTTTACCTGCTTGCTGGCATTGGCATTACGCTGATGGCACTCCCCTATTTTTTTCGCCTATAATCTTTCGCTTTTTATATCACTTTAGCTAGGATATGCCCCACTAATATTGAGGAGCTTACATGCCAATTCATATTGTTGTTGCCAATCGGCTAATTAAAATTTTTGGCGCGTTGATTAAGACATTGAGCTACCCTTTTCATGCGGTGTTGCCCCACTATCGTTTTACCATCCCCGCATACAGCCCTGCCAAATGCAAGTCGAAAAAACAGCAAAAGATTCCCAAAGTGATTTGGCAAACCAATTTTACCAACAAAGCTGCATTTCCTGTGTATATCAACTATTTGTTTAACCGCTTGATGTCACTCTCTTATGAATACCGCTATGTTAGCACCGAAGCTCGCCTTGAATATTTGGAAGCCAATGCTTCACCTGAAATCGTTACTGCCTACAAACAACTCACCAATGGCGCAGCACAAGCAGATTTATGGCGCATGTTTGTGTTGTGGAAAGAAGGCGGTGTATATATGGACATTGATGCCCACCTTGTTTGGCCATTGGCTTGGCTCATCAAACCCGAAGACAATGAGCTGTTTCTCGTCAATAAACAACATTATACCAACTATCTCATTGCCGCTGCACCCAACCACCCGATTTTGAAAAAAACCATAGATATTATTGTGGATAACATCCAAAATCGTCGCGTTGACCAAGGCGTGTATTATTTAACAGGTCCTGTCACCTTTAACACCGCCATTGGCTCGCAAAAGCCCAACAGCCGTTTTTATCGGGTCACCTGCATCCAAGGTAGCTTCACCAACGAACATTTCCAATACATCGACCGCCCACGCAGCAAGTGGACACATGTTGATAACAAAGACCTGTTAAAATAATACAAGTTTGAATACAAAAACAAGAAATATTGGATTATTGGGTGCCATATCCATTGGCATTGGAGGCATGGTGGGCGGCGGGATTTTTGCCGTACTTGGTGAAGCCGTATCTTTGGCACATGGGGCAACGGCTATTGCTTTTTTGTTTGCTGGAATTGTCGCCCTTTTAACAGCTTACGCTTACAGTAAACTGTCCGTCACTTTCCAGAACCGTGGTGGTACGGTAGTTTTTATCGACCAAGCTTTCCAACACAACCTTTTATCCAGCAGCGTAAACCTGATGCTTTGGCTAAGTTATTTGGTCACCATCGCACTATACGCATCGGCATTTGCGTCTTATGGGCAAACTTTTCTGCAAGATAGCCCCACGCCTTTGCAACACCACTTTTTGATTACCATTGCTATTATTTTACCTGCAATCATCAATTTAATAAGCACGTCATTTGTGAGTAGGTCTGAATTTGTTATCGTATTGATTAAAGTCTCCTTGTTGATTCTTATCATCATATCAGGTGTGTTTTATATTGACCCAGATAAGTTATCCCCTAACCATTGGGAATCACCTCTAGCCATCGTTACTGCGGGTATGATTATTTTTGTTGCCTATGAAGGTTTTGAGCTTATTGCCAATGCCACAGAAGACATCAAATCACCAGAAAAAAACCTCCCCAAAGCATTCTTTGGTGCAACACTATTTGTGATCTTATTATATGTTCTTATTTCCTTGGTAACTGTAGGGGTTGTGCCTGAAGCACAACTTTTAGAAGCCAAAGATTATGCGCTGGCGATTGCTGCCAAACCAGCCCTCGGCAATATTGGTTTTACCATCGTCGCTATCGCAGCACTTCTTTCAACTTTCTCTGCTATCAATGCCACCATTTATGGTAATGCTAGGTTGGGTTATTTCCTTGCCAAAGAAGGCGAGCTGCCTCATAAACTCAGTATACTTAATAAAAATATACCCAGCTATGATATCATCGTTATTTCACTGCTAAGTATCGGCATTGCCAACACCATATCACTGAATGAAATTGCTATCATTGGCAGCGCGGGTTTCTTGCTAATTTTCACGATTGTTAATTTAGCAGCTTTCAAACTTCGCCATAAAATTCATGCACGAACAACGGTTCTCATTGCTGCTTTCACAATGAGTCTCGCCGCATTGCTAACGCTTCTCATTTATACCTACAATACCAACCCTAAAGCTATCATCGTATTTGCTAGCTTTATCACGATAGCCATACTTTTTGAACTTTTGTATGGTGTATATATTCGAAAGCACTTTTTCAAACGCAATTACCACGTATAAAGACTTTATAAGTATTGCAGATGTATGACTTTTTTACTACTCGTAAGACAAAAGGTCATCAAACACCTTAGGAAGTTCTGAGCAAGTCATGAACTCGCATCTTGCGTCCAGTGCACCCAAACGCTGTGTTTTGCGTTTGAGTTATAGCTTAGGCTATCCCATGCAACTCACGCCTCGCCTAAGAGCGCCTACTTTTGCTGATTTTGAATGCTCTGAATCATAATCTGCTTCATCCAGACTTATTCAGAGCTTCCCTAACTCTCTGCATACCTTGTTGTTTTTAAAAAGCTTTATCAAACAAGTACACAATACACCTAGTTTACTCAGCTGAATATACTTGACATATAAGTAATCAATAATATTCTTATTCCCTAACTTAACAAACGAGGTAGGTGTAAACATGGCAAGAGTAGTCATTTTAGGTGCAGGAATTTCAGGGCATACTGCTGCTCGATATTTAAACAAAAAACTTGGCAAGAAACATGAAATCATTGTGGTTTCACCCAATGCAACATGGAACTGGGTGCCGTCGAACATTTGGGTTGGCGTTGGTCAAATGAAAGAAGAAGACGTTACTTTCGACCTTGCTGATGTGTATAAAAAGAAAACCAATGTCGATTTTAGACAAGCCAAAGCGCTATCCATTCACCCTGATGGCAGCAAAAACAGTGAGAAACCTTTTATTACAGTTGAATACACCTTGGAAAGCAAAACTGGTGAACAAGAAAACATTGAATATGACTATTTAATCAATGCAACTGGACCCAAACTTAACTTTAGTGCCACTGAAGGTCTTGGACCTGAGCATGGGCATACTGTTTCGGTTTGTACACCTAGCCATGCCATTGAAGCCAGTGAAAAACTTCAAGCAACTATTGAATCCATGCGCAAAGGTAAAGAATGTACATTTGTCATCGGTACAGGACATGGCATGTGTACCTGTCAGGGCGCAGCATTTGAATACATTTATAATATTGAACACGTGCTTAAAGACGCAGGTGTTCGTGATAAAGCACGCATCGTTTGGCTGAGCAATGAATACGAACTCGGCGACTTTGGCATGGGCGGCGTGCATATCAAACGTGGTGGTTATATCACCAACGGTAAAACCTTTGCTGAATCGCTTATGGTTGAGCGTGATATTGAATGGATTACACGGGCACATGTATCTAGAGTTGAAGCTGGTAAAATTCACTATGAAATTCTAGATGGTTCAACCCATGAAATTGAATTTGATTTCTCTATGCTTATTCCACCATTTGCTGGTGTTGGTTTACAAGCTTTTAGTAAAGATGGTGAAGACATCACCAGTGACATCTTTGCTCCCAATGGTTTCATGAAGGTTGATGCCGACTACACACCTCGCCCCTACGAAGAATGGAGTGCTGGTGATTGGCCAAAACACTACCAAACACCAACCCACAAAAACATTTTTGCTATTGGTATCGCTTTTGCCCCACCCCATTTGATTAGTAAACCGATGCAAAGCGCAAATGGAACACCGATTAACCCCACACCACCACGCACAGGTATGCCTTCTGCTGCGATGGCAATTGCTGTTGCCAACAGTATCAGCGATATGATTAACAAGGGTACGGATGAGCCAACCCACCATGCTTCCATGGCTGAAATGGGTGCTGCTTGTGTTGCTTCAACAGGGGCAAGTATGTTCAGCGGTAGTGCTGCAACCATGACAGTATTCCCTGTTGTTCCTGATTTTGAGAAATACCCCGAACACGGGCGCGATATTGAACTCACCACGGGTGAAGTTGGTTTGGCAGGACATTGGATGAAGTCCCTTCTCCACCACACCTTTATTTATCAAGCCAAAATGAAACCTGGCTGGTCAATTTTACCAGACTAAGTTCATTCAAAAAAAAGATTCGCAGGAGAATAGCATGACCAGAAAAGTTACAAACAAAGAACCTTATCAACAAGCTTATTACCCGCCAGCACCAACAGGTTGGACACGATACATGCGTACCTCATTGCTATGGCAAGGTATTCGCTTTTTAGTGATTAATTATAAAATGCTTAAACTTATGATGAAGTCGCACCACTAAGAAGACAAAAACCAACTCGCTACTTCTTCTTAGGGAAGCACTGATTTATTCAGTGCTTCTGTACAGCCCATGGATGGGCTACCAAATCAATAGCTTAAGCGGTTGATTTGTAAGAGAAAGGGAAACCGCGCTTTTCCTTTCTTGCCCTGATTTTTGGCAGGATGTCAATAAATCAGCATCTCCTTAGTTTAGAAGCTGTGACGGGTTGATTCCTTCATAAAGCAAAGGCATTGGGCACCCCAACATCATCGAAATAAGGCGCATGGTTTCTAATTCTTCCGTGCTTACCAGCCCATCACTAAGCACACAATAAACAATAGCCTGCAACAACTTCTTTTTATCCTCAAAAGAACATACATTGAGTTTTTCCAATGCCTTGATGACATCTTTAAGGTTTGATTTTCCTATACCCTGTTTCACCTTTTCATTTGGAAATATCTGAGCCAAGGCTTTTGCCTTCATATGCCTAGGTTTATTCGTTTGATTCATACAACAAACCCTATCAAGCAGTATTTCAACCTCAGCCTTCATCCGCGCAATGGGAATATATGTGTTGGGTGACTTCTTACCCTTAAAACCAAAGCTATACAAAAAGTTTTGATACAATAAATATTCAAACAACGACACTTTTCTATTGGCAGCAATCAACTTTTTCAGTGTGTCTAAAAACACACACTGTTGCTCAGCACTCAATTCTGAAAGTTGGGGTGAAACAATATCTAAAATGGGCAATTTAAGTTCAGCTCGCATATTGGGCATCAAGCTTCGAATCCGTAACACCTCTGCCAAAGCTTGCGAAGCATCCAAAGTCGAAATCATTTGCATTTGTTGCCAAGATATTTCTTTATTGCTATCCAAGAGAAGGAAGTAGGTCATACATTTGGCAACAAAGGTATCACTTAATAAATCATGAATATCTTCGGGTATTTGTTGCATAAGATAGTGCGCCCGATTTAAATGCTGAGCATCAGGCTCCCCAATAGACTGCATCACTTGCTCTACATTCTGTTGCAATGTTTCTGCATTGGGTGGTGGCGAAAAATGGCTAATAGCAAAAGCTTGGTTTTTAGCCCGTACAGAAGGCTCATCAATCTTAGCAATACGCCCACGAAACCTTGGGTCAATACGTTGAATGCGGGATATAAGTGGCGGATGACTCGCCCACCAATTGCTTTTCCACCATACTTTTAGCGCTTCACCAAAAAACAAGTGGCTTACCTGTTGCATTTCAGGAAGCTGTAAGCGTGAGCCTGCTTGATAACCACCAATCACTTTCAGCGCATTGCCAATACCTTCAGGATTTCGCGTAAACTGCACAGCCGATGCATCAGCCAAATATTCACGCTGCCTAGACATGGCGGCTTTAATCATATCTGCAGCCAACATCCCCAACAGTCCCACTGCAAAAAACAATACTCCAGATAACATAATCACAGGATGTGACCCACGCATTCGCCCTGAATAACTCACCGATGAGCGCCCTGCAATCATCAAAATACCCACGTCAGAAATCATCGTAATACCATGCAATAAACCCATCATTTGCATTTTAAGCCCAGTGTCACCATGTAAAATATGACTAAATTCATGGGCAATGACACCCTGCAACTCATCTCGACTTAATACTTCCATAGCACCGCGTGTAACCGCAATCGCAGTATCATGAAACGCATAACCCGCCGCAAACGCATTGATACCACGTTGCTCTAAAATAAAAACTGCAGGTGTAGGCACACCCGATGCAATTGCCATTTCTTCAACAATATTCCGTAATTGCCGCTCAAGCGGGTCTTTGCTTGCCTTTAAACGCCTACCTCCCAACATCTGGGCTATCGCAATCCCACCACCCTGTTTTAATTGCCGAATTTTATACCAACTACCCATCAATATAAGTGAAACTGTGCTAAGTGATACCATGACAAATCGGTCAAACGCCCAAAACTGGGTGGGTACCGCCATATCACGCACCAACAAAGGCAATAAATACAAGGATAATGTCACAACTGCATATACAGCGACCACAATCGTTAACATCGCCACTGCAAATAACACATACAACCAAAATGTATTGCGTTTGGCAGCAGCTTGGTATTGGAAAAAATCCATTTACACAATCATTACAGAGAAATGCGGATTGGTTTTGCCTGTTCTGGGTTACTCAGTTCAAAATATACAGCTTCCCCAAAATTAAACATATTTGCAATCAACACGTCTGGGAATAATTGCCGTTGTGTATTGTAGTTCATCACATCATCATTATAACGCTGCCTAGCAAAAGCAATGCGATTTTCAGTGGATGTTAACTCTTCTTGAAGTTGAGCAATGGTTTCATTGGCTTTAAGCTCAGGGTAAGCCTCTGTCAGAGCATTAAAATTTAACATCGCCCCGCCCAAAGCTGATTCAGCAGTCAACAAAGATTGCATGGCTTGTGCGTTTGATGGGTCAGCCTTGGCAGCTTTCATCGCCGAGGCTGCAGCATTCCTAGCCGAAATCACTGCATCCAAGGTTTCACGCTCGTGGCTTAAATAAGCTTTTGCTGCTTCAACAATATTCGGAATTAAGTCATACCTACGGTTAAGTTGCACATCAATTTGTGAAAAACTATTTTTAAAAATATTTTTGTAACTCACCAAACGATTGTACATCACCACAATCCATACAACCAGCAACACAAAAATGCCTAAAAGAATAAGTGCCAAAGTGCCTAATGTCATAGCTAACCCCTTTTACCAACTTCCAATTACTTTCGAACAGTATAACAACAGGAAACAAAAAGTTAACAACTATGCACCTTGGAAAGAGGTGCGCTGGGTAATAAAAGCTTTGTCAAAGCTTTGTTTAAACCACTGTTTCAGAACATGTTTCCCATTGTGTATTCAGCTGTAAGTATTTTATATCGCTTGCTATTCAGTCTTTTATTGACCAAACTAAAACAATGCAAAAGTTTGATGTTATTATCATTGGCGCAGGACCTGCTGGGGCTATGGCTGCAATCGAGGTTGCAAAACAAGGTCTCAGTGTTGCAGTCCTTGAAAAACTTATTTTACCCCGTAGAAAAGTATGCGCCGGAGGTTTGGTAAAACGCGCAGTCAAACTTATCCCAAGTGAAATTAAGTACCCCATTGAACAGCAGTGCCATACAATCACCATGAAGGCTAAACACCTCAATATGCAATTTGTAGAAACACAAAAAGATTTGGTAACCATGGTTTGCCGTTCATCATTTGATGAAGCACTGATTAAACATGCTAGCGGTTTAGGTGTGCAAGTTTGGGACAATACAAACGTACTTCATATTACCCCAACTCAAAATAACATCATATTGGAAAGTAACCAAGGTGTATTCTCAAGCCAATACCTCATATTTGCAGAGGGCGCAATGGCAAAACTTAGCAACCAGTTTTGGAAAGATAACCGCATATTGCTACCATCGTTAGAAGCTGATGTTTACGCTTCAGACAAACAACTCAAAGCACATCAAAATGCTATGTTTGATTTTAGTGTCATACGTGGTGGTTATGCCTGGGTATTCCCCAAAGGAAACCACCTGTCTATTGGTTTAGCTGTTATGAACAAAACATGCAAAACACAACTGCAACAAGCCTTTGATGGTTATTTACAAACACTTGGTTTGACAGGTGCAAAGGTTGTAAACCGAAAAGGTTTTATCATTCCTTTATCTCCACGTTCTGAGCCTCTTGCCCGAGGGCGTATGTTATTGGTTGGTGATACCGCAGGTTTGGCAGACCCCATCACAGCTGAAGGTTTAACCTATGCTATTCAAAGTGGTCTTGGCGCAGGCAAAGCTGTTTCACAAGCATTTGAACATCCCGAAGAAGTTGTTAAAATATATCTAACACAAACAATTCAACCTATTTTAAATGAACTTCGTATTGCCCGTTTATTAGCAAAAGTTATATATCATCCGAATACAATGTTACGTAACATTGTATTTAAGCACTATGGTAATCGTTTGTGTACTGGCATGGCAGATTTAATCTCAGGTACACGGGACTATGCATCTAGCTTAGAAAAACATCCATTCTTAAAGAAAGTTATAAAAAAACTTCCGCATAAGCAGCAAATAGACAACGTTTAATTCTGAGGTAAAAGAACGTATTTTTCTTTTTTCAACAATGAGGCTCCTATTCATTAAAATATAAAATAAACCTTCATAAGCTATATACTCTGTTCTTTTTATAAACCCTAAAAAACACTGCCTGCTGTACATATATTGCTTTCAACCTTAAGCATAGTAGCTTTGCCAACCTTGCACAAATACATGTTGGAGTGATGAATGAGCGTTGAAGATTTAATTTCGGGTTTCAGAACCCGTGCCGAAGATTATAGCAGCCGATTGGATTCGCTGCGGAGGTCACTTTGACCTTGATACCAAGGTTGAAGAATTAAAAGAATTAGACGCACGAACCGAAGACCCAAGCCTGTGGGACAACCCCGATGAAGCACAAAAATTGATGCAAAAGAAAACATCCCTAGAGCGCACCATCAATGGTTTCAATAAAACATTAAATACGCTTGAAGAAGCATCGATGCTGTTTGAAATGGGCATGGAAGAAAATGACCAAGACAGTAAACTCGAAGCCGTTGCCGAAATTGATAAAGTACAAAAAGACATTGAGACCTTTGAGTTGGCACAAATGTTGGGCGGCGAAACCGATGCTGAATCCGCATTCCTAGATATCAACGCTGGTTCAGGCGGAACAGAAGCCCAAGATTGGGCAGAGATATTATTGCGTATGTATTTGCGTTGGGCTGAGCGCAAAGGTTTTAAAACTGAATTGATTGAATGCACGGCTGGTGAAGAAGCTGGTATTAAATCTGCCACGGTATCCATCAAAGGTGAATATGCCTATGGTTTCCTCAAAGCTGAAATTGGTGTACATAGGCTTGTTCGCAAGTCTCCTTTTGATTCAGGAAATCGTCGCCATACTTCTTTTGCCTCAGTATTTGCCTTCCCTGACATTGACCGTGATATTGATATTGAAATCAACCCCGCCGACGTGCGTGTAGACACTTACCGTGCATCAGGCTCTGGTGGTCAGCACATCAATAAAACCGATTCCGCAGTACGCATGACCCATGAACCATCGGGCGTAGTTGTACAGTGTCAAAGTGACCGTTCACAGCATAAAAACCGTGAACACTGTTGGAAAATGCTTAAAGCACGTTTGTATGAATTGGAAATTGAAAAGCAACAAGCTGAGAAACAAGGGCTTGAAGATACCAAGTCTGACATTGGTTGGGGGCATCAAATCCGCTCCTATGTACTTGATGCTTCGCGTATTAAAGATTTACGCACAGGCATGGAAACCAGCAACACACAAAACTTTTTAGATGGTGACATTGACGACTTCATCTCTGCAAAACTTATGGGTATTACCCGCGAGGGAGGAGCTTCCGACGATGAGTAAATCTTTAGAAGATATGATTAATGATGTACAAACATTTACCACAGACAATGAAGATTACCGCTGTGGTTCAGTCGCTCTTTTGGGGCGGCCTAATGTTGGTAAATCAACCTTAATGAACAAAATCATTGGTACTAAAGTTGCCATTGTCACACCCAAACCCCAAACCACACGGCATAGAATTCTTGGTATTCACAGTGATGAAAACGAACAAATTGTATTTGTGGATACACCAGGCATTCATAAAGGGTCGCAACAACTCAACCGCAATATGGTGAAAGTGGCATACACAGCTGCTGAAGAAGCCGATGTACTTTGCATTATGCAAGATGGCTCCAAACCCATGGATAGAGGTACGATGGCATTGATTGAGCGTTTTGCTGATGGGCGTTTGGATAAACCACGTATTCATGTCATCAATAAAATTGACCAGTCCAATAAAGATAGACTGCTGCCCCGCTTACAAGAAATTCAACAGCTTGACCCCAAAGCCGATGCTTATATACCTATTTCAGCTAAAAAAGGCTCTCAAGTTCCTGCTTTAGTCAAAGAAATCAGCAAACACTTGCCCAAACGTCAACCCATGTATGATCCTGAATGGTTTACCGACCAATCCCAGCGACAAATGGCTGCAGAATATGTGCGTGAGCAAGTATTTTTATCTATGTACCAAGAAATTCCCTTTCAAACAGCGGTAGACATTGAAGATTTTGTTGATTTGGGTGATAAAATTGAAATCACAGCAGTCATTCTCGTCGCCACAGAACGACATAAACCTATGGTGATTGGTAAAGGTGGCGAATTGATGAAACATATAGGCATCAAAACGCGCGAAGGTTTAGAAGATTTATTGGGCTGTAAAGTAAACCTAAAATTATGGGTTAAAGTCCAAAAAGATTGGTTTGATAAACCCGGTATTTTACACGAACTCGGCTTATAAATACCCATGGCAGAACAAAGGGACCACGCCCTTTTATTACGCAGTATTGCTTATAGCGATTCCTCATTGATTTTGCACTGCTTAACACAGCAGCATGGGCGTATAAGTCTTATGGCGCGTGGTGCAAGGCGAGCCAATAGTCCTTTTCGGGCAGCTTTAATGCCTTTACATGCCCTACAGCTGCGTTGGAAAGAACCTCGAACTGGCACCATGGGGACATTACTTGAAGTACAACGCTTCACCACGCTGCTTCCAGAGCCTATGATGCTGGCAGGGCAAACATTGTTAGCCACCGCATCCACCCTTTTCCCTGATGGGGTAAGCAATGGTTATGCAGAACTAAATCAAGCCTGTGCCCTACTCTCAGAGCGCCCTGAAGATGCTGGTTTATGTGCAGCAACTTGGGCTATGCTAGAACAATCAGGCTGGACTGGCGACTTAAACCATTGTTGGCACTGTGTAGAACCTGTTGACCTTAATCATGATATGTATTGGCGACAAGGACACTTATTGTGCGCAAATTGTGCCAAAGCAAATGGTTTTAAGCTTCACTCAGGATTTCGTAAAACCATTGCAGCTTTTATGCTTCAGCCCAATGTGGCATTGAATCATGAGCATATTACATTGTGGAAATTGATGATAAAAGATGTATTTAAAACCCATCAAATGCGTGATTCAGTCGAGTAAATATAGAATGGCACTTAAAAAGCCAGCCCACAATTATTAAGCAGACCAGCCTATAATTATTCAAAAAGCCATGCTGGTATCAAAAAAAGGGTGCCACCGGCACCCATTCCTAATTACACCTTTCGAGTTCGCATTGAATCGCCTTTTAACACAATTCGGTGAGAGCTTCCTGTGAGCCTATCAATAATTGCATCTGCTGCTGTAGGGTTTCCTGAGCTCAAGCAATCATGCCACTTCTCAACGGGCAACTGTGTGGTAATAATTGTTGATTTAAGCCCGCTTCGACATTCTGCAACTTCAAGTAACTCGCGCCGAGCAGATGCATCAAATTTAGTAAGCCCAAAATCATCTAGAATCAGTAAATCAAGTTTTGCAATTTGATTAAGTTTCCTAGCAAAGGTGAGGTCTTTATGTGAATCAGCTAGCTCTTCTAAGAGTAAGGGAATGCGATAAAATTTCGTTTTCAATCCTTTTCTGCAGGCTTGATTTCCGAGTGCACAAGCTAACCAAGTTTTACCAGCACCTGTCGCGCCTGTAATAATCATGTTTTGACCTCTATCAATCCAGTCACATGTACTCAACGATGCAAGAGCTGATTTATCCAAGCCACGCTTTGGGTTGTAGTCTATATCTTCCATGCACGCTTGCTCTCTAAGCTTGGCAGATCTTAATAGGCGCTCAAGGCGCTTGTTTTCTCGCCATGTTTCCTCATTGTCCAGCATGATTGCAATTCGGTCTTCGAAAGAGAGTTCTCGAAAGTTTGGTAACCTCATTTGATTTTCAAAGGATTGTTCCATCCCATGAAGCCCTAGTTGAACCATTTTTTGTTTTACTTGTTGTACGCTCATATTGAGCCTCCTTGATTAGTGGAAATATTTATTACCACGGATATTTTCATGACTGGATACCCCGTCATTTGTTAGTACTGAATGATTAGAAAGTTGGGTAATCCTCCCGAAAAATGTTTGAGTTTATAAGTAGAATTTTCTAGCAATCAAAACAGGAGATTTTACGATGAAGAAATCAAGGTATAGTGATAGTCAAATTATCAACATTTTAAAGGAAGCAGAGGCAGGGGTTCCTGTTCCTGAATTGTGCAGGACTCATGGAATGAGCAGTGCCACATTTTATAAATGGCGCAGCAAATATGGTGGTATGGATGCATCCATGATGTCTAGGCTAAAAGAGCTTGAGGAAGAAAACCGTCGTCTAAAAAAGATGTATGCTGAAGAACGCCTCAAATATGAGATTATTCAGGAAGCCATGGCAAAAAAGTGGTAAAGCCTTCTGAGCGTCGAGACATGGCAAAGGAGGCTGTTGCCAAAGGCAACGTTAGCATCCGTATGGCATGTTTGAGCTTTGTTGTTAGCGAGCGGTGTTATCGGTACCAACCAAAACTCAACACAGAAAACCAAGTGATAGCTGATTGGCTTATTCGACTTACGCATAATCAACGTAATTGGGGCTTTGGTTTATGTTATTTTTTTCTTCGTAACGTTAAAGGATTTGGCTGGAATCATACGTGTATATCGGATTTATAGGGAGCTTGAATTGAACTTGCGCATTAAACCAAAGAAGCGACTCTCAAGGGAGAAGCCCGAGGCTTTAGCCGTACCTGAAGCTATAAATGAGTCTTGGTCTATGGACTTTATGCATGATCAACTTAGTGATGGTCGAAGTTACAGGTTGTTTAATGTGATTGATGACTTTAATCGTGAAGGTTTAGCCATTGAAGTGGACTTTTCATTGCCTGCTACACGCGTGATTCGTGCACTGGATCAAATTATTGAGTGGCGTGGTAAACCCAAGAGTATTCGTTGTGATAATGGACCTGAATACATTAGCCATTTGCTGGAGACTGTAAATCCAACTGTGTAAATATTTCAAACAGCTAGAATGCTGACAGGAGTATTTATAATGAAGAAGAAAGACAAATATGACCCAAAGTTGGTCGCCTTAGCCAGTGAGTTGGCGAAGCATATGAAGACTGAGTCTGACATATCGAGCCTTAGTCAGCTATTAACGAAACTCACGGTTGAAACAGCCCTTGGTGCAGAGATGGAAGAACATCTTGGTTATGGTCATCATGAGCGTAGCGATACAAATAACCATCGTAATGGTTATTCCCGCAAGCGTTTAATTGGTGATCATGGTGAAGTT